>NZ_JACJFF010000038.1:0-44406 GCF_014164465.1 Vibrio sp. SG41-7
TCTACGTACATGCTGCCTAGATTGTTTTGAGCTAGCGCATGCCCTTGCTCAGCGGCCTTTCCAAACCACAACACCGCTTCTTCATAATCTTGAATTACACCCACACCTCGTTCGTAAGACAATCCAAGATTATATTGAGCATCCATAGCACCCTGCTCAATGGCTTTTCTATACCAAGACACCGCTTCTTCATAATTTTGAGAAACACCTCGGCCTTCTGCGTACATGGTGCCTAGATTGTTTTGAGCTAGCGCGTGTCCTCGCTCTGCGGCCTTTCTATACCAATACACCGCTTCTTCATAATTTTGAGAAACACCTCGGCCTTCTGCGTACATAGCACCTAGATTGTTTTGAGCTAGCGCATGCCCTTGCTCAGCGGCCTTTCTAAACCACAACACCGCCTCTTTATCATCTTGAGAAACACCTGTGCCCTCGACGTACATCCATCCTAACTTGGTTTGAGCTCTTGCATACCCCTGCTCTGCCGCCTTTCTATACCAAGACACCGCCTCTTTATAATCTTGAGAAACACCTGTGCCATCGGCGTACATCCATCCTAAATTGGTTTGAGCTCTCGCATGCCCCTGCTCAGCGGCTTTTTTATACCAAGACACCGCCTCTTTGTCGTCTTGAGAAACACCTCGGCCTTTTCCGTACATAACACCAAGATTGTTTTTAGCTCTCGCGTCCCCTTGCTCAGCCGCCTTTCTATACCAAGACACCGCCTCTTTATCATCTTGAGAAACACCTGTGCCTTCGTCGTACATAATGCCTAGATTGTTTTGGGCTCTCGCATACCCCTGCTCTGCGGCCTGTCTATACCAAGACACCGCCTCTTTATCATCTTGGGAAACACCTCTGCCTTCGTCGTACATCCACCCTAAGTTAGTTTGAGCTCTTGCATGCCCCTGCTCTGCGGCCTTTCTATACCAAGACACCGCCTCTTTGTCATCTTGAGAGACACCTCTGCCTTTTTCGTACATAACGCCAAGATTGTTTTGAGCTGTCGCGTTCCCCTGCTCAGCGGCCTTTCTATACCAAGACACCGCTTCTTTATAGTCCTGAGAAACACCTCGGCCTTCTTCGTACATAACGCCTAGATTGTTTTGAGCTCTCGCATGTCCTTGCTCAGCGGCCTTTCTATACCAAGACACCGCTTCTTTGTTATCTAAGGAAACACCGATGCCTTTTTCGTACATCCATCCTAAGTTAGTTTGAGCTCTTACATACCCCTGTTCAGCGGCCTTTCTATACCAAGACACCGCCTCTTTGTCATCTTGAGAGACACCTCGGCCATTTTCGTACATCCATCCTAAATTGGTTTGAGCTCTAGCGTACCCCTGCTCAGCGGCCTTTCTATACCAAGACACCGCCTCTTTATCATCTTGAGAGACACCTCGGCCTTCGTCGTACATCCATCCTAAATTGTTTTGAGCGCTCGCCTCCCCCTGCTCAGCTGCCTTTTTATACCAAGACACCGCCTCTTTATCATCTTGAGAAATACCTCGGCCTTCTTTATACATCCATCCTAAGTTAGTTTGAGCTCTCGCGTACCCCTGCTCTGCGGCCTTTCTATACCAAGACACTGATTCTTCATAATCTTGGGAAACACCTCGGCCTTCGTCGTACATCCATCCTAAATTGGTTTGAGCTCTTGCATACCCCTGCTCTGCGGCCTTTCTATACCAAGACACCGCCTCTTCATAATCTTGGGAAACACCTCTGCCTTTTTTGTACATCCGTCCTAAATTGGTTTGAGCTCTTGCATGCCCTTGCTCTGCGGCCTTTCTATACCAAGACACTGCTTGTGTATCGTCCTGAGATACACCTTTTCCGTCTTCATACATAACGCCTAGATTAAATTGACCATGAGCGTCCCCTTGCTCTGCCTGTTGAAAGTATGCAGCTTTTTTTGCTTCAATATCTTCTTGATGTCGATCTTGAGTGCACCCAGCCAAGCTAATAGAAACTATTAAGAAAATTAAAATTCGCATCTCTGACTCTGTTGTATAAGTAATAATTATTATTTATGTGTGTAACTTGTGATTTCCACAAAATCTATGACAAGTAGTAGCAAAGTCGCTATAGCGACCTTTAAATAGCAAGTAATAAAATAATGCGACCTTCTCTTTGTGACTTTTTATAAAATCAATAAGTTAGAAGAAAGTCAATCGAGTGAATTGCTTATTGTTGCATATGTTGCATATTTACTGCGTTTGAGTGAATTCTAGTCGGGAAAGGCTCGTCGCTAAATTGTGTAGAGTATTCAATCTGTCAAATAAACGGGCAGGGATGTAACAGTCGAGAATCAACCAACTCGACTATTGATAAGTTAACTAGGAATAAGTTAACTAGGAATAAGTTCTTGAGGGTTAAACTTAACAAGTTCAGTAGCTGAAACTCCTGTGTTGCGTACATAACGAGTCACAAAGTTGTGCCCCCCTCACGCATAACACAACTAGCTCCCCTAATGACTCACCGACGTCGAAAACAAGTTAATAATCACAACACCAGCCAGAATCAAAGCGATACCGATGATCGCGAAGATATCGAGTTTTTGCCCGTAGACCAGCCAAGACAATGCTGCGACTAATACAATCCCTGCCCCACACCAAATCGCATACGCCACACCCAAAGACATGGTTTGTACTGTGAGAGATAACAGATAGAAAGCGCAGCCGTAGCTAGCCAATACCGCAACAGTGGCCGGTAAAGAAGTAAATTGTTGCGTTTTAGGTAATAGAGAAGTCGCGACAACTTCAAGCACAATGGCAAGTGACAGCATCACTGGCGGTGGGAGAGATAAAAGCATGTTTGAGTCTACAACGAGAAAATAGGCGGAAAGCTTACGTCCCATTTGTTTCTAATAAATGTCTTACCTACATAGTTCCTGTTTACTGTGTCCTTAGATTTTCTGAGTAATCACCCCCCCTCTCCGAACTCCTCTGAACACATCAATTATTACATATGCGTAATAATCATTTTCTATTTAAGGGGATTATCAAAACATGCACTCACACCTATACTAGCTCCAACAAAACGAGAGAGCGGAAACAATTAAGCTCAACTACGCTTAACGGGTTGAATTTAATTGCACAGTTATCCGCTGTACTGACATATATAGGAAACATCCAATGACAATCGAAATTAAACCTGGTCAAACGCATATCAAATCAAAAGCAATGGTT
The DNA here is from genome assembly GCF_014164465.1 of Vibrio sp. SG41-7. NCBI lineage: Bacteria > Pseudomonadati > Pseudomonadota > Gammaproteobacteria > Vibrionales > Vibrionaceae > Vibrio > Vibrio sp. SG41-7. The sequence continues at coordinate 3,189 of NZ_JACJFF010000038.1, forward strand.
GCATGGGCAGCTGGCGAGCCACTAAAAATGGAAGAAGTTGATGTACAACTTCCTAAAGCTGGTGAGGTTCTAGTTCGCATCGTTGCTACTGGTGTTTGTCACACTGACGCATTCACATTATCAGGTGACGATCCAGAAGGTATCTTCCCTTCAATTCTTGGTCACGAAGGTGGCGGCATCGTTGAGATGATCGGCGAAGGCGTTACAAGTGTTGAGATTGGCGACCACGTTATCCCACTTTACACAGCTGAATGTGGCGAATGTAAGTTCTGTAAATCTGGTAAAACTAACCTATGCCAAGCCGTTCGTGAAACGCAAGGTAAAGGCCTGATGCCAGACGGTACAAGCCGCTTCTCTATCAATGGCGAAACAATTTTCCATTACATGGGTTGCTCTACTTTCTCTGAGTACACAGTACTTCCAGAAATCTCTCTAGCGAAAGTAAGCAAAGAAGCACCACTTGAAGAAGTTTGTCTTCTAGGTTGTGGTGTAACAACGGGTATGGGCGCGGTACTGAACACAGCTAAAGTTGAAAAAGGCGACAACGTTGCTGTATTCGGCCTAGGTGGTATCGGTCTTTCTGCAATCATTGGTGCTCGCATGGCTGGTGCTGACCGCATCATCGGTGTAGATATCAACGAGAGCAAATTCGAGCTAGCAAAACAGCTTGGCGCAACTGACTGCATCAACCCAACTAAATTCGACAAGCCAATCCAAGACGTTATCGTTGAGATGACAGACGGCGGTGTTGAGTACTCTTTCGAGTGTATCGGTAACGTAAACGTAATGCGTCAAGCACTTGAGTGCTGTCACAAAGGTTGGGGCGAATCAGTAATCATTGGTGTTGCAGGTGCAGGTCAAGAGATCTCAACTCGTCCATTCCAACTAGTGACTGGTCGTGTATGGCGTGGTTCTGCTTTCGGTGGTGTTAAAGGCCGCTCTGAGCTTCCAGAAATCGTTAACCGTTACATGGCAGGTGAGTTTGGTCTGCAAGAGTTCATCACTCACACAATGGGTCTGCAAGACGTAAACGAAGCATTCGACCTAATGCACAAAGGTGAATCTATCCGTACTGTTCTACATATGGATAAATAATACCAATCGTAGTAAATAACTGGTCATTCTAGCTTGTTAAAACGCTCGATAACGGCGTTAGAAATTTTGATTGTAGAATAACTACTTATCGAAAATTTCTGCCTTGTTCTCAAGCATTTTTTCTGCGCTATTTATGACCATCTACTTACTGTGATTGGTATAACACCTCTTGGTCTCGGCACTTAGGTGTCGAGACCACAGTTCTGACTTAAACATCAGAGCGAAACTGTCTTCACCACCTCCTGCCCGGTGGGTGGTGAAACTTTAAATGATATAGACATGTTATTCCCCAAAACCATCAACCTAACGGAGCACAATAGATGACAATCGAAAACATTAGCCAAGCAAAGGTTGCTGGTGGTTGGCACAAACAATACACCCACTTTTCTGCAACGCTTGACTGCAACATGCGTTTTGCGATTTTCTTGCCGCCTAACGCAAGCAAAGAAAACCCAGTTCCTGTTTTGTATTGGTTATCAGGCTTGACCTGTACCGATGAAAACTTCATGCAAAAAGCCGGCGCGTTCAAAGCTGCGGCTGAGCAAGGCATCGCTATTGTTGCACCCGATACAAGCCCACGTGGCGAAGGCGTTGCCGACAATGAAAGCTACGATCTCGGCCAAGGTGCAGGCTTCTATGTGAATGCCACTCAAGCACCATGGGACAGCCATTACCACATGTACGATTACGTGGTAACAGAGCTCCCAGCGCTGATTGAATCTTTCTTCCCAGTAACATCTGTGAAATCGATTTCTGGTCACAGCATGGGCGGACACGGTGCCCTAACGATTGGCATCAAGAACGAAGATAGCTACCGTTCTATCTCGGCATTCAGCCCAATCACCAACCCAATGCAATGCCCTTGGGGACAGAAAGCATTCAACCAATATCTAGGCTTAGATATTGAAGAGTGGAAACACTACGATGCCTCTGAGCTTCTCAAAACCAATGGCACTAAGCTGCCAATGTTGGTTGACCAAGGCGAAGCGGACAACTTCCTAATTGAGCAGCTTAAACCTGAGCAATTAGTCGAAGCGGCTAAGGTAACTAATGCCGATTTAGAGCTACGTATGCAGCCAGGTTACGACCACAGCTACTACTTCATCTCTAGCTTTATTGATGAACACATTGAGTTCCACGCAGCTTACTTAAACAAGTAGCCAGATGAATTTAGCCCGCACCTTGCAAAAGCGTGAGGTGCGGGCTTTTTTGTGCCTGCTATTTGGGCGAGTCCGCTGTAACTCAATAGCAGCAACAACGATTCACTCTTTCAAACATCCCGCTATACCAACAAAACAATACAACTAAAGGTACGACTATGAGCTGGTTTTTCTTAATGATGGGCGTGATGGCAGAAGCACTTTCTCACGTAGCACTTAAAGCAACCGACGGTTTCAGCTTATCTAAACCTATCCCTGCTTTATTGGTGATTTCAGGACACTTGGCGGCATTTCTATTTTTGAGCCAAGCTATGAAAGGGATGCCAGTTGGTGTGGTTCACTCTTTGTGGGCAGGTTTAGCTATCGTGACAGTGAGTCTGATTTCTACGTTCGTTTACCGCCAGCACCTCGATACCATGGTGTGGATCGGCATGTTATTCGTTGCGGCTGGTGTTGTGATGATAAACCTGTCGCAAGGTCACTCGCACTAGTGTAGATAATGACTTATGAACAGTGTGTCAATTCGTTCAAATTTCCTAACAGACAGGTGTCACCTTCACTTATTCATACTCTTACAATCAACAAATCAAACCTGTTACCATAGCGCCTTCAACATCACCTATTTTGAAGGTTGCTATGAAAGCAATTAAGACTCTTTTCTTCCTGATGGTTTTATTGAGCGGTCTGTTTACCGCTTGGCTGTTTATCCCGATTCCAGCGACCATGGACAAGCAAACGCTCGACGTTCCATTAACGGAACCATTCAAGCTTGTGGCGTACCGCAGCAACCCGAATGATGCGAGCAAGCCACTGACTTACCACTACTATGTGATTTCAGATGTGGTTGGCGTGGACGACATGGACCCGTTCCTAGTTACCACAGACCAGTTCGTGAAGCTTGGTGAATTCGACGAGAACACATTCAACTTAACAGTTAACGGTAAGATCGAGAGCTACACCAACGATTTGTGGATCAAAAAGGCCGACGGCAAACTGCAACACTGGTACGTAAGTGTTGACGCTAACTATGTTCGCTAAGATCGAGCTGCCATAGACCCTATTTCAAGACTGCGCTTTGGCTTCCAAGCGCAGTTTTTTGTTTCTAGCGCAATTTTTGTTTCAAGCCGCCCGCTTTATACTCTCCCTCGCTTTTTACCCACCACTGCCGTGCTCTTAAAAATGCTACAAGCAGAGCAGGTTTTATAAGCTCTTGAGATAAGATAAGCTCCACCTAGGCTCGACTCCCAATAAATCAAAAATAATAAAGGATCACTAGTGGAATTTACGCTCGACAAATTTAACGGCATCATCATTGACCCAGCAACAGCCCCTCACGATGCTGACTCTTTCAATGCCGAACTCAGCGAGATCACCGAATTTTCAAAGCAGAATAACAAAGGCATCATTTGGATTAGTTTACCTATTTCACTCTCGCACCTTATTCCGGTGGCGACTGAGCTTGGCTTTGTGTTTCACAACTGTCTAGAAGACGAAATCACACTGATCCATAAATCCGAGATTGTAGAGTTTGTGCCTTTCATCCCTACCCACACCTTGGGTGCTGGCGCGTTGATCACCAACGAACACAACCAAGTGCTGATGATTAAAGAGCACGGTATGACTGGCTACAAGTTACCTGGCGGCCATATTGAGTTGGGTGAAGGTATTGAGGAATCGGTTGTTCGAGAAACCTTGGAAGAAACCGGTATCGAGGCAACATTCGTGTCTGTGGTTGGCATGGCGACAAGACACCCGTATCAGTTTGGCAAATCAAACCTCTACTTTATCTGTCACCTTATCGCTCAAACTCAAGATATCGCGATTCAAGACACTGATGAAATTGCAGAAGCTAAATGGATAGATGTTGAAGAGTATATTAACAACCCCGACAGCTACCCGTTTAACCGCCAATTGGTCGGCTCTCTGATAGGAAAGCAAGGATTAGAGCTTACTCAGCTAGAAGGCAACTATGGCCCAGTCCACAAGCCCGAGATCTTCTTTTCGAAAAGCTAGACCAATTCAAACATAAAAACGCCCAACTCAATTGAATTGGGCGTTTTGCTTTCACTTTTTATTTTTCTTAATTAAGCCAACTGCGTTGTTAGTTATTCTTTGTACCTATGATTCATTCTCATACTTTTAGAAAGAACCAGTATTAGAAGAAACCCAACGGATTAGTATCGTAGCTGATCAACAGGTTCTTGGTGTTTTGGTAGTGATCGAGCATCATTTTATGTGTCTCACGACCAATGCCTGATTTCTTATAACCACCGAACGCGGCATGTGCTGGATAAGCGTGGTAACAGTTCACCCAAATACGCCCCGCTTCAATGTTGCGCCCCATGCGATACGCTAGGTTTGCATCACGCGTCCACACGCCTGCACCCAAGCCATACTCGGTGTCATTGGCGATCTCTAGCGCTTCTGCTTCATCTTTAAACGTCGTTACCGCGATAACAGGGCCAAAGATCTCTTCTTGGAATACACGCATCTTGTTGTGCCCTTCCAGCATGGTTGGCTGAATGTAGTAACCGTTGCCGAGATCATCTGGTTGCTGCGCAATTTCACCACCTGTTAGCACTTTCGCACCTTCTTGACGACCGATTTCTAGGTAGCTCAAGATCTTATCGAACTGCTCTTTTGAAGCTTGTGCGCCAACCTGAGTATCAGTATCTAGCGGGTTACCTTGTTTAATAGTTTGAGCACGCTCGACCACCTTGGCGATGAACTTGTCGTATACCGATTCATGGATCAGCACACGTGATGGACAGGTACACACTTCACCTTGGTTGAAGAACGCAAGCAACATACCTTCGACACACTTATCGAGGTAATCATCTTCATGGTTAAAGATGTCTGGGAAGTAGATGTTTGGAGACTTACCGCCAAGCTCAACCGTTGATGGAATCAAGCTTTCTGCGGCACATTTCAAGATGTGGTGGCCGACCTCTGTTGAACCAGTAAACGCCAACTTCGCTAAGCGATCGCTGGTTGCTAACGCTTGACCCGCTTCGCTACCAAAACCATTGACGATGTTGACCACGCCTGCAGGCAGAAGATCGGAGATCTTCTCCATCATCACCAAGATCGATGTTGGTGTTTGCTCGGCTGGCTTCATCACCACACAACAGCCCGCAGCCAGTGCAGGAGCCAATTTCCAAGCCGCCATTAAAATCGGGAAGTTCCAAGGAATGATCTGCCCCACCACACCAATAGGTTCTGGGAAGTGGTAGCTTGCGGTGTTTGAATCTAGCTCTGCTGCGCTGCCTTCTTGCGCTCGAATACAGCCCGCAAAGTAACGGAAGTGATCGACAACCAAAGGGATATCTGCTGCCAAAGTTTCACGCACTGGCTTACCGTTTTCCCACGTCTCAGCGACCGCGATTTCTTCTAGGTTCGCTTCAATGCGGTCGGCAATTTTAAGCAGGATGTTGGAGCGCTCAGTTACACTGGTCGAAGCCCAACTTGCACGAGCAGCATGCGCGGCATCGAGTGCCAAGCTGATATCCGCCTCGGTTGAGCGTGCCACTTGGCAATACACCTGACCATTCACTGGGGAAGTGTTATCAAAATACTCGCCGCTGACAGGCTTCACCCACTCGCCACCGATAAAGTTATCGTATTGTGCTTTAAAGTTCACCACTGCGTTATCACTACCCGGCTGTGCGTAAATCATAGTTAGATCCTTCTTTGATTTGTTATTCGTTATTGAGCTAGAGCTGTCTTATTTTTTAGGCGGCTCCTCTTGAGAAAGAACTCATGACAAGACGCCCATGTTTATGCTTTCTGTTTAAAACACTGATACTTCGTGTTTTCTTCACAACAGTAACAACGCAAATCACACGCCAGAACTTCAAAACTTGTTGTTAATAAATTGTAAAACTATGATTACCAAACGTTTACAACCCAAAGTGAGTTGGCATTGAACGGACGTCTGGAAACCACACCAGTGTTCAACTGTTCCAAATTGGTACACCCTCACTGTTACGACATGGAACAGTCATGCACCTTCAACAAGCAAACACCTCAGATTGGCTTTCGTCGTCTTGGCACCGCAGCACAGAAGCGGGTCTAAAACAGAGACGACTTCCCGAAGACATTCGCCTGCCACAATCGATTCTTAAACAGCGACGTCATCAATCGTCTGACTTGATTCATATCGTCGAACGTAATGCTCTCCCTCTGTTTAATCAGATGTTTGCGCGCACTGACAGTCGTTTGATTTTGACGGACATTGAAGGGGTGATTCTGGCGAGTTGGGGACAGGAGCGGTTTAAGGAGAAGCTGACGTCAATTGCACTCAGCTCTGGAGCGTGTTGGCAGGAACAACTTAAAGGCACCAACGCGATTGGCACCGCCATTGTTGAAGCGAAACCCGTATCCATCATTGGCGAACAACACTTCATCCACCAGCATCGATTTATCAGCTGTTCAGCAAGCCCTGTGTTTGATCATCAAGGGCAGATGGTTGGCGTATTGGACATTACCAGTGAGCAGCAACAACACGACAGTTCTGTCCAATTGCTGGTTCAAAATATGGTTCAGCTTGTTGAAAATCAGCTATTAAGTCATATCCCACAAGGCACCACTCGAATCGATCTCGCGTGTGAGAAATCTTTACTACACAGTGGTTGGCAAGGAATAGTGATAGCCAATGAAGCTGGTGAGGTAGTCGCGCACAATCAGGTTGCCTCTCAACTACTGGATCAAACCTCGATCGTCGGCGAATGCATAGATACCCTCTTCAACCGAACCTCATTAGACACGCCCTTTGTATTTGAGAAACAGCACCTCAAACAACCAACTGCAAAACGCACTCGCTCTATTTCAGCATCGTGTGATTTGCACCATGGCGAACAACAAATAGAACACGCTTGGCAGCAAGCCAATAAGGTTATCGACAAAGGGATCAGCTTGTTGATCTTAGGAGAAACAGGAGTTGGTAAGGGCGAGTTTGTTAAGGCGCTGCACAAGCAAAGCCAACGAAAATCTTCGCCCTTGGTGGCGGTAAATTGCGGTGCGCTGCCGAAAGACCTTATTGAATCAGAACTGTTTGGCTACGCGCCGGGCGCTTTTACTGGCGCAAGCCACAAAGGTTTTCAAGGTAAGATCCGCCAAGCAGACAAAGGCATTCTATTTTTGGATGAAATAGCCGATATGCCGTTAGAGGCTCAGTGTCGATTGCTGCATGTTCTGCAAGACAAATCCGTGGTGCCCGTGGGTTCAAATCAGAGCTACCAAGTCGATTGTCAGATCATCGCCGCCACTCATAAAAACCTAGAACAGTTAGTCGCAACTGGAGAATTTAGACAAGATTTGTATTACCGCTTAAACGGCTTAGCCTTCACCTTGCCGAGTTTACAACACCGACAAGACAAACACGCCTTAATCGAGCACATTCATCGTAAATACGCCGAAGACGAACAAACAATCTGCCCTCACTTGATGAGCTTACTGTGCGCCTATTCTTGGCCGGGCAATATTCGCGAATTAGATAATCTACTCAAGGTCGCGGCTTTACTGGCGAGTGATGAACCACAGCTCACCTTAGAACATGTGCCAAGCCACCTTGCTCAACATCTCACGTCGTTAGCACACGATAATCAGCATCAACTAATAACTCCTAATGCCATCAAAGGTTCAGCGAATTCCGATTTAAAAAGTACAGTTGAAGAAACCTTGCTACAAACCTATCAAGCGAACCAAGGCAACATCAGTAAGACATCTCGAATACTGGGCATCAGCCGCAATACCATTTATCGAAAGCTAAAGAGCTTGGGGATTCTTCAATAAAACATGCACAATGATTTGGTTCCTCAGATTGAACATGCAACGCATAAACACACACTTTACAAGTGGATATAATGTGCTTCGGATTAAATTAAAGTGTGAGTAAAGTCACGTAATGAGTAATCCATATTCAGGATACTCTCAAACTACAACTTCTTGATTTACCGACAAATAAATATCATCAGTAAATTTAAAAGATCAATGAATACAAATAGCTAATGAAATACTAACGGCCATTTACTTGCCTTATAGAACTCGCCCATAAGATATAAATCAGAGCACTATGCAATCCTATTTATAATTTTGATCACCCTATTCTTTTTGTGTTCATTATTTTGAATTTTCCATTCACTTATCTTGTTTAAAATCTCTGGAAAACTACCACTATTTGGCTACAGGGATCTTATGTTTAACAGTATACGTACGCGAATTGCGGTCAGTGCAGGTGGAGCGATGGCTTTCACTCTGTTGATCGCAATGGGCATGACCACCAGCGCCTTTACCGATGTGAACAAACAAGCCACTGAAAAAGTAAAGACGCAGCTGACAGACGCCACAACGACAGATTTACAAAACACAGCCATTCAACAAGGTTTGAACATTGCCAACCAACTTGATCCTGTACTAGCAAACCTTAAGCAAGCACGATCCATTATTGAGTTAAGTTCAGAAACCAACGCAAGCGCAGACCTTATCGTTAAACAGTTTACTGCCGCCTTGGAAGCACAAAACAAAGCTGTATTTGCGGGCTACATGGTGTGGGAGAACAAGACTTGGCCACAACAAACCGATCTGAATAACGAGATCAGCTTGGACACTGAATTAGGTTTTAACAGTCAGGGCTACCTTGCGCCTTTCTTCTCTCCAAATGATCAGAACAGCTTTGACGCCGTCGCAATGGAGAGCTTTAGCAATACCGAGCTAAACAGCAACGGTGAGCGCAAAGACGACTGGCACTTAATGCCATACCAAACCGGTAAGACATTTGTGATGGAACCCTATTTCTATCCAGTTCGCGGTAAGCAAGAGCTCATCACTACCATCAGCCAACCAATCAAACAAGACGGGAAAATCATTGGCTCAATTGGTTTTGATTTGTCTTTGTTTGAGCTTCAAAGCCAAAGCGAATTGCTTGCACGTAACTTGTTTGATGGCGAAGGAAAAATCCTTATCACATCATGGAAAGGCATAACTCTCGCCAATAGCCGTGCTGGAAACATGGTGGGTAAAAGAGTCTCTTCTGAATTGGAATCCGAATGGTCGACAATTCAATCTATCGCTAAGCGAGAAGGGGCTGGCCTTGTTAATTTCGGCGGCGATGAGTACGCAATAACAGCCATTGATACCAGTGATGCACCATGGGTAGTCATGGTGTCGGTTCCCAGTAGTCACCTTACAAAAAGCGTCGACGACTACACGCAATGGAGTGATGTACAGAATTCAAAGGCACTTGAAAAAGGTGTGTGGGCGGGGCTCATCGCAGCTATTCTAGGCATTGCCTCAATGGCATTCATTGCCAATTCTCTGGGCAAGGTTCTGAACAACTTAGTGGAGCGTTTTAAAGATGCAGCACAAGGCGAAGGCGACTTAACTTACCGCATTGAAGTGAAAGGAAAAGATGAAACCGCTCAGCTTGCACACTGGTTCAATACTTTCTTATCTCGTATGCAAGAGATGCTACTTACCGTTATGGTAACGGCCGACCAAGTAGATAAAAACGCAACAGAAGGCCAAGCTCGTGCTGAAGTTTCACGTGACCAGTTGAACTCTCAGGTTAACGAGGTGAACTCACTTGCAACCGCGATCAATGAAATGAGTGCGACTGCGCAAGAAGTGGCAAGTTCAGCGGTTCAAGCAGCCGCAGCAGCAAGCCAAGTACAAAGCAACAGTCTCAATGGCATGACACGCATGGACAATGCCGCCAGCGCTGTAGACAGCTTGGCTGTGCAGGTAAATGACGCACAGCAACAAACGCAAAATTTGGTCGATTCGAGCACCGCTATTCAGGGTATCTTGAGCGAGATTGGTGGCATTGCAGAACAAACCAACTTACTTGCGCTTAATGCCGCTATTGAGGCAGCACGTGCGGGTGAAGCAGGACGAGGCTTTGCTGTCGTGGCAGATGAAGTGCGTAACCTCGCAAATCGCACTCAAGGTTCGACAGAAGAGATTCGCTCGATGCTGGCTCGCCTAGAGCAAGAGACTCAATCTATCGTGATATTGATGGAGCAAAGCCAGAAGCAAGCGAATGACACCAAAGGGGAAACCCAAGCAGCACATCTAGCACTATCTGAAATCAACCAAGCGATTGAAGTGATTAACGACATGAACAATCAGATTGCGTCCGCGGCTGAAGAGCAAAGCTCAGTATCAGAAGAGATTAACCGCAATGTAGTGATCATCAATGACACCGCTGTGGAAGTGATGGGCACCATGACATCATCAGTAGCAATCAGTAATGAGCTGACAGTGAAAGCCGGAGATTTGCACGGTGAGTTAAGCAAGTTCAAGCTTTCTTAACTCACGTTCAGTCTTCCATAAAAATAAGGCCGATAAACGCAATGTTTTCGGCCTATCTATTTTAGTTCCGCACTCAACATTACCCTCACCGAGCAAAAATCTAATTGGAGTCTAACTCCACAAGCTGATTGAGTACCTCTTTATCCAATACCGGATGATGCTTACTCGCTAGGATCAGCACAATATCGACCGAAGGCAACGGTGGCATATCATCGAGGATTCTCAAATCTGAAGTCACGCTCAGTTTACCCATCGCACCAATGGCCAAACCCGCTTTGACGATGGCACGTTGTGCAGAAGCGGTATTACTGCACGCCAATAACTGATAAGGCGTGCCCTGCTTAGTTAAACCATTCACTGCTGCAGCGTGATATTTACAGTCCGTTTGAAACAAAGCTAATGGAACAGGCTTGGAACCATCAAACGCATAATCAGGGCTACTAATCCAAACCCCAATATCACTGGTGAGCCAATGCCCCTCTTCGCTGTCGGGTGCTCGAGTGACAATCGCCGCATCTAAACGGCCATCATCCAACCACTCTCTGAGCGTAATGCTCGGCAGGCTAAATATTTGAATAGAACAGGTGGGTTCTGCTTTCTGCAACAGGCGAATCACTTTCGGCAGAATGGTGTCATTGTAATCTTCAGGGCAGCCGAGTCGCAGAGGTTGTTTGTCTTCGTAACGCTTTACTTGCTTGAGGGCTGTATTGTGGAGCGCGACCAACTGTTCGGCATGAGAACGCAGCGCTAAACCTGCTTCAGTGAGTATTAAGTTACGCCCTTCTTTTTGGAAAAGAGTGACGTTGAGTTCTTCTTCCAACTTACGCATCTGAGCACTGAATGCCGATTGGGTGCGATTTATCTGTTTCGCTGCACGTGTGAAACTACTGGTTTCTACGAACGCGAGAAAGCCTCGCAACGCATCAATATCCATATTGAAATCACCACCCATCGTTTTTATTAATGTATTGCATCAAAATTATCCGTTAGTGCGCCGCAATACAATCCCCTAAGCTCAAATGCATGCCCTAGGCTCAAAACATACCCACCAAACGCAAGGAAGCAACGATGCAGCTTTATATTGGAAACCAGAACTACTCAACTTGGTCACTGCGCGCATGGCTAATATTCGACAACTACAACCTGAATGCGGAAGTCATCAAGCTCAAGCTTTTCACCTCTGATTTCTACGACACTCTGGAGAAAGTGACACCAACGGCTAAGGTTCCAACCCTAGTTGATGGTGACGTTGCAGTGTGGGATTCATTGGCCATTCTCGAATACGTTAACGACGCTCACTTGAACGACGTAGCATGGCCCAGTTCAGTGAAAGAACGCGCCCATGCCCGAGCAATTTCCGCCGAGATGCACTCTGGATTTTTTGCCGTCAGAAATGAAATGCCGATGAACTGCCGCGCACAACGAAAGCTCACACTCAGTGAAGACGCCTTGAAAGACATCGCTCGTATCGATGCCATTTGGTCGACACAGATGGAACAATACCCTGAAGGATGGTTATTTGGTGAGTGGTCGATTGCCGATGCGATGTTTGCACCTGTGGCTTTACGTGTAGAAACCTATGGCATCCAGCTTTCAAAGAAAGCCTCGCAGTATCAACAACGTGTGCTTAACAGCCCATCAATACAAAAATGGCTGGCAGAGGCAAGCTTAGAAACCGATGTGGTTGAAGAAGATGAGGCGGGGAAGCCTGTATAAAATACAAAACACCCTTTCAAGGCTCACTAGTCTGTGAGCCTTTATTTAAACCACAATAATTTGGTCGATTGTGATCACCGAATCACAATGTGCAGATGCGATTGTTTATATTCAACTAAATTCAAATAGTTAAGATAAACATTATGTTACGAGCAACGATCGCATTACTCAGCGTGGCCAGCTTGGCCGTATCTGCCAATGTCACCCTTCCCTCTGGAGAAGACTGGATCAATCATGCCTCTGAAGGGCTCGCACCTTACTGGCTGATGCCTAGCGCTCAGGGAGAACCGGTAGGCAACTTCCCGACGTTTCGTTGTGATGACGGTACCTTGCTCGATGTTTCTGATGTGTGTCCTGAATTAGACAGAGGCTGGATCACTCCGCACTTTGGCAAGGAGTTTACGCGCATGAAATCACGCCAAACCTATGCCTACGGCATGCTCTATCACCTTACTGGAGACAAACAAGCTTTAGCGCTTGCTAAGCAAGGGGCGTACTACCTCATTGATCAGCTAGAAGATAAGCAAAATGGTGGCTTTATTGGCTACACAAAAGAGGGAAAAGCAGGCCAGGATTGGCAGCAGCGTACCTCTCAAGATCAAGCGTATGCATTAGTTGGCCTTGCCATGTACTACTACCTGACCCAAGACAAAAAGGTAGAAGAAGCACTCATCGCCCAACAAACTTTTATCTTTGATAAATATCGACTTAGCGACAACAGTGGTCTTGCTTGGGTACTTGCTGACGGTGAAGATGGCAGTGCAAAACGACGCGAACTGGTCGCGCAACTTGATCAAATAAACGGCTACCTGTTGTTAGTCGCACCTCTGCTCAAAGAGCCCGTCAAATCCAAATGGCTTGATGACTTAAACTGGCTCACGCAAGCCATGATTGACCAATACCATTCTGAAGATCAACAACGCTTCTACGGGGCTATTCACGATAAAGCTGCGATGATGCCGAATGCCAATCACAACGATTTTGGGCACACCATCAAAGCATATTGGATGACCTATCTAACCGGTCATGCATTAGATAATTCCGATTGGTCGGAATTTGGTTTAGACGGCATGAAACACACTCTGGATCAGGCGCAATATCAGAAAGACTTTGCCAATGTATCTAACTACTTTGGTGAGCGACTTCAGAAAATGTGGCAAGGGCAAGATATCACGGGCTGGCAAAGCAGACCGCACAGTCAGTGGGCGTCATCATGGGAGTGGGCTGAGCTTGATCAAGCGGCCATGACGGTTTCGCTGGTCGATGGTTCAATGAAAGACGTCCTGCAATACACCCTACCGACCTTTCATGATGTATGGGTCGACCACAAATACGGTGGCGTTGGGCTTGATCCTAAGCGTACTAAAGCTTTCCATTGGGGCAATGGCTATCACCAATTTGAACATGCGCTGATTGGCTATTTATATGCTCAGCAAGTTGACGCTAAACTGGCTGTATTGCACTACGCAAGACCGACCAACAGCAATATGCCAATGGAACCGTATTACTATCAAGGAGACGTAGTTAAGTTGGAGAAACTTGGAGATGGAACGCAGAAGGTCAGCTTCAATAACATTCGACCTTAATATCTGATATTCGCTCATCGATACTTTTAGCTGTGGTTTACGGTTAAGACGGAAAAGGTGAGTGACTAGCTGTTCGCAAAGCCTGAGAAGAAAAGATGCTTTTCAGGCTTTTGAAATACAGTGGAACAATATTTATTGGTAGGGTTTGAAATGACTTTATGAACAAACTTTCACGAGCAAGTAAATCTTATCGGGCCTCAGTGAAACAGCATAAGACATCGAAAAAATCACTTCTTATTATTCTGCTCAACCAGCTTTTCATTCCACGCTTCGTTGCCGTCTCGCTTACTGACATCATACTCAGAACAGAACTGCGATATGGTCATGTTGTTATCGCCCGTCGCTAACTTTAATGCCAACTGAACTTGTTGAAGCTTGCTTTGAAGGCGAAGGTTTTGGCCTGCCTTTGGGCTTTTTTCTTTGGCGAACTTTAAAGCGGCGTGTTTACGCTCGGCAGCGCCAGCTCGGCGATCCGCTTCTGATAATAGATATTTTAGCTGCGCGACACTCTTGCCCTTCTTAAAGGCAGGCTCAAGCAACTCAACGCATTCATCAAATGATGGATTTATAACATATGGATCAATTCTATGCGCTTGTTGACGCATCCACTCTAGCGCGAGCTTTTCATCTGACATTTTGCAATCTTTACCAATAAAACAGCCGTACATGGTATCGCTCAATAGCAAACCGCTGCAATAAAAAATTGAGTAACTTTTGCCTTTTTAATTAGAGCTTGTCGTTAAGTATCAATAACACCAAATCGAACCGCTGCCTTAGCCCCGCAACGAAGAGCCAAACTTGACGCTATTGATACCTCATTCGGCCTTTTTAACGCATCACAAACAGCTCTTCGTGATAATTTTGGTCAACATTGAACTTGTACGTATCGAGTTCTTTTTTAAGCGAGGTTGAGAACAACTCTGGCCCACAAAAATACAACTCATAAACGTTTAGATCACCACATTGACTCGCGATTCTCTCTGCATTTAATCGCGGAGAGTGCAAGGTATCTATTACGTTCAGCTTCACTCCGACTTGATGTGCAAGGTGCCATAATTCATCGACTAAATGCTCATCGACACCACGGGTACAGTAAAACAGTTCAATTCGAGGATGAGTTTTCTCTGTTTTGAGCGCTTCAAGCGTTGCAAAAAACGACGCTATTCCGACACCACCCGCAATCCAAATTTGTGGCTTGTTTAGGTCAAACTCAAGTCGACCATAAGGCCCTTCCACCGTAACCGCATCGCCCGCCTTTACTCGCTCAACTAACCCATTAGTAAAATCACCCAACTCTTTAATCAAGAAACGTACTTCTGAATCTTCGCTACCTGACACAATAGTAAACGGATGAGGATCTTCATTACCAAAGCGTAAGTACGCAAACTGCCCTGCTTTGTGTCCTCGCCATGATGTACTTGGCTTTAGCACTAACTCCATCACTTCAGCTTTGGGAAAGTAGCGAGTGGAAACGACAGAAGCAGAGTGACGATTACGACGCCCTACAAAGCCCAATAAACTGTAAATCGCCGCAACAGACCCAACCAAAGCAAATGCCACTGTGAGGTAGTAAATTGGTTCGCCCCAATAGGCATGTTTGAGAAGTAATACTGAGTGAAAAGCGATCAATAGGTACGCGACCGACATAAAACGATGTGACAATTTAAACGGTTTGTATTTCACAGCCGCCCACAACGACGCCACCAGTAAAACGAGTAATAGGTAAAAGCCCCACTCTCCAATGTTTTCAGCAAAGCCGTGGAGTCCATTGACCCATGCTTCCCAACCAGACAATGTTCTTGCAGGGCCTGAACCATCGTGTCGAACAGGCTTAGCCAACACTTCAGACATCACTAGCCACTTAGGGATCTGGTACCACAACCAGTGTGTCACACCCAGTGCTACGCCGCCTATACCTAGCCATTTGTGGACTCGATACGCTTTATCCATACCGTTGAGCCAATTCTCAACCATAGGTAAACGCATCGCCAAAATCATGGTGATGGACATTAACATCAGAGACAACATACCCGAGTACTGAATCATGGCAGAGCGCAATTCAAATATGTTGTTTGAAGCGAAGAGTTGCGGTTCCATCGCAAACCAAAAGGCTGACATTGTGGCAATCATTGCCCAGATGATATTGCGGACTGATTTCATTTTTTAACACTCATAAAGACGACATCATTACTTTAGCTCCTGTGATGTAAAGCGACGTCAACATACGTAAATCTATGCAAATGATCTCGCCCGTTGTGCCGTAGCAGAGATAAAAGAGACGGGCTGCCCACGACCAAACCAACCACTCTGCTGATCGATAGAGGATGCTTCTGCGTAAATATGAGTTGGTTAGTGAACAAGTCGTCGAAATAAAAGTGAGAAGAAGAGAAAATATGAAGGAAATGACCCTTTCAAGACAAGATATCCAAGCAATGGATCATCGTGAGCGCGCTCGTTTAATTAACTCCTTATCGGGGTTCAAAAGCGCCAACCTTATTGGCACCTGCGATAAACAAGGGCTAGAAAACCTTGCTGTGGTGAGTTCTGTGGTTCATTTAGGGTCGAATCCACCTTTGTTTGGCTTCATCGTCCGACCTGCAGAAAGTCGCCGTCATACATTAGAGAACATCCTAGAAACTCGACACTTCACCATCAACAGCATCGGTGCGGGCTTTGTTCAAAAAGCCCATCAAACTTCCGCTCGTTATCCTAAATCAATCTCAGAGTTTAACGCGGTCGGTCTCACGTCCTATTATGATGATGTGTTCCCTGCTCCGTTTGTCTTGGAGAGTCCTCTGAAAATAGGCTTGGCTTTCAAAGAACAAATCACAATTGAAAGTAACCAAACTCAAATGTTGATTGGTGAAGTTGTTACGGTTCACGCGCCAAAACGTGCTGTGATGCCGGACGGCTACCTAGATTTAGAAGCGTTAGATTTAGTCACTATTTCTGGGCTAGACAGCTATCATGTCACGCAGAGGCTACATCGTTTAAGCTATGCCAAGCCAAATAAGCCGCTGTTTCCACTGACCCACGAAGGTAGCCCAACCTCATGGGAAGCTTTCGAACACAATCTAACTCATTTTGTTCGGTAATTTACTCACAAAGGTGCTAACTTTCGTTCATAAATACTGTTCATAACGGTGTAGTTTAAAGAATATGACTCAATGCCCAGCATCCGATAAGAATGCTCCACTTAATTCTCATCTAACATCTTTATTTCCACCGAACACCTTTATTTCCACCTAACATCTTTCTCCAAGGACCCCTTTGAAGTTAACCCACTTTAAATACAAAACGCGCAAAGGCCCAGACTACCGACATGGCGATCAGGTGTCATTCATGGACATCAAACAGACCTTCGGTATGGGCAGCATCCGTGTGGGCGCTTGGGTAACGAAAGAAGAGAAAGAGCTAGCCGCAAATCTGATATTCGACTCGTTAGCCGACTTGGCTTACATCCTGGCTTTGCCACCAGAAGCAATTGGCCTTCGCGGCACATTAGGCTTAGCGTTCGGCAGTGGTGGCAGAAAAGGTGTGCAAGCACACTACGCACCAAATCAAAGAGAGTTAGCCCTCGCTAAGAATGCAGGAGCTGGTGCGCTCGCTCACGAGTTTTGGCATGCGTTTGACCACTATATCGCTGAGAAGGCGTTTGAAATCGGCGATACCTCTGGCCCCAAAAAACACATCTTGTTCGCCAGTGACTGTTGGCTACACGATAGAAAGGTGCGACCTCATCCATTAAACGAGAGTTTGATGTCTGTGTTCGATGCCACACTACTCAGTGACAACAACCTAGATAAACACGACTACGTTGCACGCAGTGTTATTGCCGACAAAGCGACGTCTGCCCGCTACTTCTCACTACCCACAGAAATGATGGCGCGTGCCTTTGAAGCTACGATTGAGTCCTGCTCAAATATCGAGAATTCTTACTTAGTCGATGGCACGACCAAACCGGATATGTTCCCTCTCTATCCAGACCTCACGCATCGCAAAGAGATTTATCAAGCGCTGCAAGGTTACTTCGCGCCGTTGGGCCGATCTTTAAGTAAATAGCATTTTGAGTCAGTAACACTCTGCAGATTTACAGTGAGTGACATGTACCATAAGTTGACCATGTGTAATCTCTGAGATAACATGTACAACAAGCGGAACATGTACAATAGTTAATTCATGAATGATTAACTATTCTGTGTATATTGAAAGATTAAACATATCCAAAAACAACAGGGTAAATAAGTGATGAATATTGTTTCTTTTACTGAGGCAAGAAATAGCCTTAAGTCTGTGCTCGATAGAGTGGTAGACGATTCTGATGTTACGGTAATAACCAGACGAGATTCAGAAGATGCCGTGGTAATGTCTCTTGATCATTTTAATTCAATGCAAGAAACCTTGTACCTAATGAGCTCGCCTAAAAACGCTGAAAGATTGGCTGAATCCATTGCTCAACTCGAAGCCGGAAATACAACCGTTCGAGAATTGAATAATGACGAATGATCGAAAGATTGTATTTACAGATAATGCTTGGGAAGATTACCTATACTGGCAAACCCAAGACAAGAAAACGCTCAAGAAGCTAAATAAGTTGATTGAAGCTGCCAAAAGAACGCCCTTTGAAGGGATTGGAAAGCCGGAGCCACTAGTCGGCAACCTGTCTGGATTTTGGTCAAGACGAGTCGATGACAAGAATCGATTAGTGTATAAAGCAGATGACGATAACTTTTACATAATTGCTTGTCGTCACCACTATTAAAAGCAGTAAGCAGCACATAGAAAGGGCAGTGATGATCAGTTGGCCATCTTTGGTAAAACTCGACGGTGACGATGAGCTTATTTACGTCGCATCCGAACACGAATTTCGAGCAGAATGCTCAGACATGATCTTGGGCGAAGAGGATTACCTCATCGATTCAGTTGGCGACAGTTACTCGCTTCAATCGAGCTCAAATCAACTGTCTCTAGCGAAACGACCTGAACGCTATTCGACTGAAAACGTCACTAAACTGATTCGAAATCACGAGTTCCAGAAAGCCGAAGTATGCCTGATGAAGATCCACTTCCTAACGATAGAAGAAGCGATTCAGTCACTCGCTTTTGAGCCTCGTTAATATCGGTTGTTAATTCGAAACCTAGATTCGAATCAGAACTATCAAACAGAACAAACAAAAACAGCGCCAAATTAGGCGCTGTTTTATTTTTGGTTTATGTCCAAATGAACTTAAACCGTTGATGCTACCAAGCTCGCTTTTTAACAAAACCAAGTAGGAACAAAGACGCAATCATCGTCACTACATAGACCGTCAATACAGGTAACATGATCGAGTTACTTGATGGAAAAAATGGCAGGTTAATGTAGATAATCTGCACAATTGGCAAAATAAATATGTTCATGATTGCCAACTCAAATGCTGCGGGTGATTTGAACTCAGGATCAACAATACGCAACAGTAATAAACCTGAAGCAACTGTACCGGTATAACAACCAAATGCTGCTAGGCCACGTTCGAACCCGTATTTAGGCATACGACGTGCAAACCACACAATCACAAAGAAACTGATCACTGAAGCACAAATCGTTGTCGTTAAGAATGGGACAATGATCTGCTGGATATCGTTGATACCAATCGCTAAGAACACTGCACAAATCATGAAATCAACGGTTGTACCCGTTATGCGGCGCGTCGTAGAGTTATCTAACACATGACACGATTTGACCTTTCTTAATGTCTTTCGCGTGATAACGCCAGCTAACATGCCCCAAACATAAAGCATACCGAAACCAAGGCCTCTAACCTTCTCAATTGATTCAGGCCAACTGAATGTCGCCCATGCCAAAGCGAAAACATAGCCCGCACCGTACAACACAAACATCACAGCAAAATGGAAAGCAAAAGTGTCGATATTCGCGCTATGAGTCGTAGATTGTGCACAAGGCTCAGAATTACCTTTGCCCATGATGCCGGTTAATAACGGCTTCGGCATGCTGGATAAGTGCTTTTCAGATAACCAACCTTTCTTAATCGCTTGATTGGCAAATGGAATGCCAATCAGAACAGCAAATAAGAAACCAGCAGCACCAAAGGCTAGGCCAACCGTGCTTGCTTTTTGTACTCCATATTCATTTTCCCAAATACCTCCAATAGCTTGAGCAGCCCCAGGGTTTTGTGAAAACCCAACGCTTACTAGGTAACCGTAACCCGTAAAGATTTCGCCCGAAGTAAGGTACGAATAAAGTTCAAAAACAGTACGCCCAGTGATCCCTTGTATTGCATAGATAAGGCAGTAAATCAGAGCAAGCCAAAGTGCCCCACTTCTAACCCAGCTAGAATTAGCTTTATCAGCTTCAGGTTCAGGTTCATCTTGTTGGATTAAACCAATACCGATAAAACCAAACACGAACAAATGAGAAACCAACACACCAAACGCGCTGGTTGGTATCTCTTTCCAGCCTTCTTGAGTTGGCATACCTATTAAACCGAAGTTCATGAGTACAAAGCCAATCACACCACCAATCAGGGCTGAAGGAATCAGGTTCTTCTGAAAGAAGGTAACTCTTGAGCGTAGGAAAGCTGCAAAAGACAGCAATACACCGACCCAAAAAAAGGCTCCTACGTATGGAAAAAACAATGATGACATAAAATAATCCTTTATTGATCTAACACGTTTTTACTACTGCTCACTCACGCAAATACGTGTTCCTATCAGTTTCAAAGCGAGAACTTTCCACAATATCATTCAGCGAAAAGGGAAAGATCACCGCCCAAATACAGTCCAAAATTTACAGATAATTCAAAACTTGCAAGTCAACTGGGGTTACATACCGCGGAAGAATTGCTGAATATCTGCCATCAACGCCTTAGGTTGCTCCATTGCAGCGAAATGACCGCCGCGTTCCATAACCGTCCAGCTCTTGATGTTATACATGCGTTCCGAGTATTTCCTCGGAGGCCACGCCAGTGTCTCTTTCGGAAACAGTGCGGCTCCTGTCGGTACCTCTACACGACTACCGTTTTCACCTAATATACGACCGCCTTCTTCACGGCGTCCGTAGTAGATCCAAGTGGAAGAGTTGAAAGTCCCTGTCGCCACATAGATCATGATGTTGGTTAACATCTCATCTTTACTGTGAACGCTTTCAATGTCCCCATCGTCTAGGTCGGACCATGAATAAAACTTCTCAACTATCCAAGCTGCAATCGCAACTGGGTTATCTTGCATAGCGTAACTCAGTGTCTGTGGGCGTGTTGCTTGCAAAGTTCGATAGCCATCCTCCATAACAGATTCACTATCTACGCGATCTGACCATGCTTGCTCTTCTTCATCTTGAGGACCATCAATATGACGCATCGTCGGGAAGTTGATGTGAATCGCTTTACAGTGGTCGGCATAATCATGACCTAACCAACTACAAATCGCGCTTCCCCAGTCCCCACCTTGTGCTAGATAATCATCGTAACCAAGTACATCCGTCATTAAGCTGTTAAGAACCTTAGCCATCGCTCTTGGTCCCATTGGTCTTTCTGGTCGGTCAGAGAAACCAAAACCGGGCAGCGAAGGAACAATAAGATCAAACGCATCTTCTGCTTTGCCGCCAAACAACTCAGGGAAAGCCAGAGGTTCAAGCAAATCAAGAAACTCAGCAACAGAACCGGGCCAACCGTGACTAATAAGTAGAGGGCGAGGTTCTACAGAGCTGCCGCGGATATGGATATAGTGAATATTCATCCCATCAACTGAAGCCGTAAATTGCGAGAACTTATTCATTCTTCGTTCTTGTTCACGCCAATCAAACTCGTTCACCCAGTAGTCACACAACTCCTTGAGATATTTGATATTCGTACCGTAATCCCAACCACCGTCGTCAGGCATATAACCCCATTGGTACTCAGCAACATTTTTTCTAATGTTGAACAAAATATCATCACTAAGGTTAACCTCAAATGGTTTAATCATAAAATCGTCCCTTTCATTTATGGCTGCGATATGTCGCCATCATCCTCGATATAACGACATATGCATCAGTTCTTATATTTTTATTAACGGCTATTTGTTTACATACCAGATAGTTTTCGTCTGTTGGTATTGGTCAAATGCTTCAACACCGTTGTCTTTACCGCCAAATCCAGACTGCTTAAAACCACCGAAAGGAGTGCTGATGTCCCCTTCAGAAAAACCATTAATCGAGATAGTGCCAGCATTCACGGCTGCCGCTGCACGTTGAGCACGGTAGATGTCAGAGGTGTAAATCGAGGCTGCTAAGCCGTAATCAGTATCATTGGCAAGCTTGAGTGCTTCTTCTTCGGTATCAAAGGCCGTTACCGCTAGAATCGGACCAAAGATTTCTTCTTTGAAGATGCTCATATCCGCAGTCACATCACTAAAAATGGTTGGCTCAACAAACAGGCCGACCTCATCAGAGGCTGTACCACCGTAAACC
This sequence comes from Vibrio sp. SG41-7, assembly GCF_014164465.1. Classification (NCBI taxonomy): domain Bacteria; kingdom Pseudomonadati; phylum Pseudomonadota; class Gammaproteobacteria; order Vibrionales; family Vibrionaceae; genus Vibrio; species Vibrio sp. SG41-7. The sequence goes on from NZ_JACJFF010000038.1 coordinate 25,502, forward strand.
AATTGCGCGCCTTCGCTTTTAGCCTTATCTAGATAGCTTTTCACTTTGTCGAAGTGTTTTTGTTCAATCATTGGGCCAACAATAGTGTCAGCCTGAGTTGGGTCACCCATCTTCCAATCACGCATTTTCGTGATCATTTTTTCGATAATTTGGTCGCGAATAGTACGCTCAACAATTAAACGAGAACCACAACTGCAGTTTTCACCCATGTTCCAAAATGCAGCGTTTAGCATGTCATCGATGAAAGCATCCATATCAGGGATATCTGAGAAAACGATTTGAGGAGACTTACCACCACACTCCAAAACGATCTCTTTTAGGTTACTTTGCGCGGAATACTCTAAGAACTTACGACCAACTTCAGTTGAGCCAGTAAAAGAAATCATGTCGATATCATTGTGCAAACCTAACGGTTGGCCTGTGTCTTCCCCATGGCCAGTGACCATAAGAAGCGCCGATTCAGGGATGCCCGCTTGGTGCGCTAATTCAACCATGCGATACGTGCTCAATGAGGTTTGTTCTGCAGGTTTTACAATCACAGAGTTACCCGTTGCTAATGCAGGGCCAGCTTTGAATGCAAACATCAACGCAGGGAAGTTCCAAGGTAGTACCGCCCCCACTACACCAATCGGCTCTTTGACAATGAGCCCCATCGCATCACCATTGGTTGGTGAAACCTTTCCGAACTGCTTATCTACCGCTTCTGCGTACCATTTAATAAGTGAAATAGTTTCTGGAATATCAGTTTCAAGACACTCAGCGATAGGTTTACCAGCTTCAACACAATCGAGTGCTGCTAACTCTTCGGCATGTTTTTCAAGCAGCACAACCCATTTGTACATCACGTCTTTACGCTCCGCTGGGTTCAATTTAGACCACTCGCCTTTATTGAATCCCTCACGAGCTGCACTCACGGCTAAATTAACGATTTCTGGACTACCAGATTCAATTGCACCAATGACAGATTTGTTATGTGGAGCAATAGTAGGAAAAGACAACTCACGATTTACAGAGTGGTCAGGAATCAAATGACCGGCCCATAGTTCACCCTGTTCGGCCAAAGAAAAAATATCTGCTGCGACGAGTACATTGTTCATTAATCATTCTCTTTTTAATTTAATGTTTCCAGAATGTTAATAATTTGATAGATTCCCGTAAAGCATCAGAAAGATATATCTTGATACCTTTTAGGAATGAGTATGAGTTTGAATTATGAAATCCGGCATCTAAAACACTTCTTTGCATTGGCGGAGGAATTGAATTTTCGAAGAGCTGCAGAGAAGCTCAACATCGCTCAGCCAGCGTTATCGAGATCATTACAAAAACTCGAATCTGACCTGGGAGTAATTCTTTTTATTCGAACCACTCGCCTCGTAGAATTGACCGACGCGGGAAAAGCATTTCATGCGGGAGCACACCAAGCGTTTCTATCGTTAATCGACGCAGAAAAGAGTGCGATGCGCGTGAAGATAGGGGAAGAAGGGTCATTGAGAATTGGCTATACGAACTTTGCGATTACAGGTCAATTGCCTCAACTTCTAAAGGCATTCAAAGATTCTTACCCGTTGATTCGACTAGAACTTATTCATCAGTTTTCAGCCGATCAAATTGAGTCTCTAGAAAAAGAACGTTTAGATTTTGGCTTCATTACTGGTCCATTAATCTATAAAGGCATCACGTCATTTCCTTTTCAGCAAGACCCACTCGTCGCCATCGTTCCAGACTCTCATCCACTGTCACATAAACCATCTATAGACCTTATCGATCTAAGACATGAGTCGTTTATTTTAGGGAATGCCAATAACTGGACTCATTTTTTCAAGATCATTCAAAGAGTGTGTCGCAATGCTGGATTCATGCCCAATATTGTAGAGGAGGCTTACGATACCGAAGCCATTTTAGGCTTAGTCAGCTCTGGGTTTGGTATCAGCTTACATGCAGGAACAGTTAAGAATTACTATCGAAAAGGCGTCAAAATCATCGATATCAACGATCACCTCGACACCATCAGTACAGAATTGATTACATTCAATCCTGCTCAGAGCCCGATCAAAAAGATCTTCTTCGATTTTGCCAAATCGTATAGCAAAGGTCTAAAGAATTAGCATCAACTACTATTGTTTAGTTAGCAACTCTCACTTAGCAAAAGTTAGTTAACGGCGGAGCGAACTGCAGGGATTTCCAATACAAAAACAGCGCCTCAATAGGCGCTGTTTTTCGTTTTATCTCGTTATCGCTTAATTAAGCGACAAAAAGTTAGATTAAGCGATAAAAATCTGAGCCAGTGCGTAGCCTAAGCAACATGCGCCGACTACACCGATTAAACCCACCGACATGAATGAGTGGTTGAAGTACCACTTACCAATCTTGGTGGTGCCAGACACATCGAAGTTCACCGTTGCGATGTCTGATGGGTAGTTCGGGATGAAGAAGTAACCGTAAACCGCTGGCATCAAGCCGATAAGCAGTGCTGGGTCTAATCCTAAGCCGAGGCCAACCGGTAGCATCATACGAGCAGTCGCGGCTTGAGAGTTCACCACAACCGATACGATGAATAGCGCTAGAGCAAACGTCCACGGGTAATTGGTTACCATTTCCACGATGCCAGATTTGAACTGAGGCATTGCGTATTGGAAGTAAGTATCCGACATCCATGCGATACCGAAGATAGCAATTGCTGCCACCATACCCGATTTGAATACCACACCGTTTGGCACATCACGCGGGTCAGTTTTGGTTGCCAGCAAGATGATACCGCCGAAACAGAGCATCATCATTTGGATGATCACCGACATCTTGATTGGCTTGTCGCCGTCTACGATGGTTCTGATCTCAGGCACCATCGCCACGATAACAATCACGACAATTGAAAGTAGGAAAATCAATACCGCATTACGAGCCGAAGTTGGAAGCACTTCATCCAAAGAGGTCGCTGTAGTGCTTTCAATGCGCTTTTTCCACTCAGGATCTTTTAGACGCGCTTGGTATTCAGGATCGTCGTTTAGTTCTTTACCACGTTTCAAGCTATACAGAGAAAGCAAAAGTGTACCGAACAAGGTTGCAGGAACCGTCACCATAAGAATAGAAAGCAGAGTAATAGAGTGTTGGATATCAGAAAGTTGCGCGAGGTAATAGACCACAGCAGCAGAAATTGGTGATGCCGTGATAGCTAGCTGAGACGCAACAGACGCAGCCGCCATTGGGCGCTCAGGACGAATACCATTCTTCAACGCAACATCGCCGATGATTGGCATAATTGAGTAAACCGCGTGGCCAGTACCCAATAAGAAAGTCATCGAGTAAGTCACGAACGGTGCTATCAAGGTGACACGTTTAGGGTTCTTTCTCAGTACCCTTTCCGCAACTTGAAGCATGTATTTCAAGCCACCAGCCGCTTCGAGGATCGAAGCACAGGTAACAACAGCGAGGATGATCAGCATTACGGTGACAGGTGGAGACGTTGGTGGCATCTTGAAGACAAACACCTCGATAACCAAGCCAATCCCAGAAACAACACCTAAGCCAATACCGCCATACCGAGACCCGATATAAAGTACGACTAATAAAAATAGAAACTCAAAATACAACATAAGCAACCTTGCTAAAAATGTGGACTAATTCTATTTTGTCCGTAAGTTCCACCATTTACTTTTTGCTTGGTCACACTATGATTGCAGGCTTCCGCAAATTGTTTTTTATAAGATTATGGTCACGCTAACACGCCTGTAAGTTTATGAATTGTAATAGGAAGCTAGGTACTCAACCTAGATTTGTTATGTATGATAACCATTCTTGTGTCTGTTAGAACGGTATGACCTATAAAATATCAGGCTCATAACTTAACGATATCATTCCAGACCGAATCAATTACATCATAGCTCATCCAGAGGCATATTACTGAGCCAATTCTGCATATTCTCACGCAACACTGACTCGCCTATCTCCAGACACTATGTCAAAATACTCGCCCTCACGACGACAACACAGAAAGAACCACGTATATGAATTTTCAAGCTGCTATTTTTGATATGGATGGACTGCTGCTCGACACCGAGCGACTTTGTATGCAGGTTTTTGAAGAAGCATGTCACGCGCAAGGTGTTCCGTTTTTGCAGGATGTTTACCTAGGCATCATTGGCTGTAACGCAAAAACCATCGAACAGATCTTTAGAAATGGCTACGGCGAAGGGTTAGATTACCCAGCATTGAACCATGAATGGCGCACGCGCTACACTGCGATTGTTAAGCACCAGGCTATCCCAGTTAAAGATGGCGTGATTGAGCTTCTTGAATGGCTGAAATCAAACGACATTCCAATCGCGGTGGCGACCTCGACTCAGCTTGATATCGCGAAAAAAAAGCTTGAGCTGGCAGGCCTAGATTCTTACTTCACCTCACTAAGCACAGGCTGTGAAGTGACCAATGGTAAACCTCACCCAGAGATCTACTTATTGGCGGCAGAACGCCTAGGTGTTGCCCCTGAAACCTGCCTAGCGTTTGAAGACTCAAACAACGGTATTCGCGCATCAATGGCAGCCAACATGATCAGCTTCCAAATCCCTGATTTGGTTGAGCCTTGCGAAGAAGTGAAAGCGCTTGGTCACACGATAAGCCCATCGCTGCATGATGTATTAGCGCAGCTTCAACAAGCTGCAGCTTAGGCTCTGATTACCGTTGATAACGCTTTAATCAACACAGAATAACCTTTCTATTAAGCCGACTCACAGAGTCGGTTTTTTTGTGGGTATTCCTTTTATAAAAGATAAAAACTCGCGCTTGAAACTGTTAAAGTCGATATGAAACGACACTGATCGATAAGCAACATTGATAACGTCTAAAAATGGAGAAAGGGACGCGTGATAGAAAAATTAGAAAGCCAACTGCTTGATTTTGCACAACAAGAAATGACACAAGATGCAGCGCACGACATCAGCCATATTAAGCGCGTAGTCAAAACCGCCAAGGCTTTGTGTGCTCAAGAACAAGCTAAGCTTGAAGTCGTGCTGCCCGCCGCTTACCTTCATGATTGCTTCACCTTTCCGAAGAACCACCCAGACCGCGCTCAAAGCTCACAAATGGCGGCAGACAAGGCCATCTCTTATCTCAAATCTATCGAGTATCCTGCGTCCTACCTTGATGAGATCCATCATGCCATTGTTACTCACAGCTACAGCGCCAACATCACGCCAGAAACCTTGGAAGCTCAAATCGTCCAAGATGCCGATCGCCTAGATTCTCTCGGTGCGATTGGTATTGCACGCTGCCTGTACGTGGGTCAGAGTTTTAACGCAGAGCTCTATAACCACGAAGACCCATTCGCTGAACATCGTGACTTGGATGACAAGCATTACAGCGTCGACCATTTCTACGTGAAACTGTTTAAACTGGCTGGAACCATGAATACAGAATCCGCCAAGTTAGAAGCCAACAAGCGCACCGACTACATGCGTGGTTTTCTTGATCAGTTGCGCACAGAAGTTTAACGGCTTAGAAAACAGACACACGATAAGGGAGAGGGAAGGATATGGAAATAAAGCGCTTTAAAGCATCCGACGCCGACGAGATCGTCACTTGGTTTACATCCCTAGAAGACTACGTTTTGTGGGGCGGGCGAACCTTTGGTTGGCCGTTAGAAGTAGCTTCGATCATCGAACGATCTCAAGAGCCTCATGTCGAGCTTTACACATTCTCCACGCCTAGCACTAACTCGAATGCCAATGAATTACTTGGCTTTATGGAGTTTCAGCGTATGTCAGACAGTGAGCTTCGCTTTTGCCGAGTCGCGATTCACCCAAGCCAACGTGGTAAAGGGCTTGGGCAATCCATGATAGAAAGTGCATTAGAAGCGGCGAAAGAAATACCAGATGTCACCACCATCACCTTAGCGGTATTTAAGCAAAACTACGGCGCAAAGCGCTGCTACGACAAAGCGGGCTTTCAAGTGGTAGACAAAGAGCCGAGCGTGAAAGAGTTCAATGGCAAAACCTGGCCCCTCTATCAAATGGAATTGAAGCTCTGCTAACTTGTTCTAATTGTCAGACTGGTTTTAGTTAACAGACTTGTTTTAATTGCCAGATTTGACCCCATATCATTAAGCATGGCTGCACACTCAAGATACACAGATGTAATTTGGAACCTTCAATGACCCAAGAAAAATTCGACACTATTTATCAACGTGCAGCTCACCGTAAAGGCGGAGCAGCCGAACTCGAAAAGATTGTTCGCGCGCCCCTTTCCCAAGCCGAGTTATCGCAAATCACCGACGACCGTTGGCTAGCCGCCTTTACCGAAAAGGTATTCCAATGTGGTATTTCATGGAATGTAGTGAGAAAGAAATGGCCGCAATTTGAAGAAGTGTTCTTTGAATTCAATATCGAAAAAATGCTGATGCTGCCGAATGAAATGTGGGAACAGAAAGCGCAAGACCCGCGCATTATTCGTCACCTTACTAAGGTGATGACCATCCCTGCCAATGCCACCATGATCCACAACGCCAAGCGTGAAGCCGATTCATTCTCGCAAATGGTTGCCGAATGGCCATCAGAACGTATCACTGAACTTTGGGATTATCTGAAGAAACACGGCAAGCGATTAGGTGGTAATACTGGTGCCTACACTCTGCGCCAAATGGGTAAAGACACCTTCATCTTGTCATCAGATGTTGAAGCACACCTACGCAGCACCGATGTGGTCGATAGCGGCCGTAATACCAAGCGAGCACAACTGGCAGCAGGTAAAGCCTTCAACGAATGGCAGCAACAGTCAGGTCGTAGTCTGAGCGAAATCAGCCAAATCGTTGCCTACAGCTGCGGTGATAATCGAGTTTAGTTGGATTAAAAATGGTTTAAAGCTAAAGATTGCACACAGTTCCCTGCAAACAAAATGTTATAAGTCATTAACAAATAAGCGTGCATCGCACTTTCATCCGGTGGCATTGTATAGATAAATGTATACAATATAGAGTAACTCTCATGAATTATTCTCGACTAACCCAACTCGACTAAACAAGGGCCCTTATCTCTATGACAGCTCTCAAAAATTCTGTCTCCAAAGGTGTAAAAACGAAAGTAACAGGCCAGACTCAAGACGATGTTGTTTACTGCCATATCTTCGACGCGATATTAGAACAAAGGCTGCCACCAGCCACCAAATTAAGCGAAGAAGCGCTAGCAGAAATCTTTAGCGTTAGCCGCACCATCATACGTCGTGCCTTGCTGCGTCTCTCTTTAGAACAAGTTGTGGTGATCCGTCCAAACCGAGGTGCCATGATTGCAGCCCCAACGGTTGACGAAGCCAAACAGATATTTAAAGCACGTGAAGTGATGGAAATTGCTATCACTGAGTTGGCGGTGAAAAACGCGACCAAAGCTCAGATAGAAGAATGCAGAAAATTAGTCGCGAAAGAGAACTGTGCTTTCGACCAAGGTGATTACGGCTCTGGCTTACGTCTATCTGGTGAGTTCCACATCAAATTGGCTGAAATGGCAGAGAACGCGCCACTGCTGGCTTTCCAACGCAGCTTAGTGTCACAAACCTCACTGCTGATCGCTCAATACGAAACGGGCAATCACTCGAACTGTTCTCTAGACGAACACTCAGGCTTACTGGATGCGATAGAGTCTGGCAACGAACAACAAGCTGTAGAATTGATGCAAGAACACCTAAGTCATATCCGTTCGAAGCTCAACCTAGACAGCAGCACGGCTTCAAGCGACCTGCATGTCGTGTTCTCTGACCTGCTTAAGAGCAAGTCATAGTTCTGCTAACTAGATAGCCAAACCTTTTGTTAACAACTTTTTGTTAACAGCTTTTTGTTAACAGCTTTTCTTTAACAAAATTGGAGAGAAGTAAGCCTTAGTGTTTACTTCTCTTTTTTTATGCCCTCTCCTCTAAAAATAAATACGACGATCGACTCACATCCATCTAAAAATGTTGTCTATTCTGCCCTCAACAACGATCTTAGCCTCTATAGAATCACTTCCAACAGTGCCATAAACCCCTCCTTTATCTTGTATACATAGCTATCAATTCATTCACACCATAAAACTGTTCGCTTTTAATTCAACCCCTTATAAAACAAGCAACTAAAGTTAAAATAAAATTGTACACAATCTCCATAAAAGACTATTTGTTGCATTTTTGTAAATAAATAGTTGACCACAGGGTCAGGATGGATAATTATTGACCTAGAAGTCAAAAAGAATACACATGGAAATATGTCGATTTACAAGGAGGTCTCTTGATTACTTTTTTGCTCAATCAGGAAATAAGACGTGAAGATAATCTGTCGCCAAATATGACAGTACTCAACTACCTTCGTACCAAGGTTAATAAAACCGGTACCAAAGAAGGTTGTGGGTCGGGTGACTGTGGTGCATGTACGGTAGTTCTCGGTGAAGTGGTTGATGGACAACTGCAATACCGCTCGGTGAACTCTTGCCTTACTTTCGTTTCAGCGCTGCATGGCAAGCAACTGATTACGGTAGAAGATCTACAAAACCGAGATCGCTCTTTGCACCCAGTACAGAAAGCGGTGGTGGATTTTCACGGTTCCCAATGTGGTTACTGCACGCCGGGCTTCATCATGTCGATGTTTGCCCTAGGCAAGAACAAACCCGATGCGAGCAAAGAAGACGTCATGGAATCATTGGCGGGTAACCTATGTCGCTGTACTGGCTACCGACCAATTGTTGATGCTGCGATGTCGCTTTCAACAGACCAGCCTTTGATTGACCAATTTGCAGAACTTGAACGCAACACCATCAAGAAGCTAGAAGGTATTCAAGACACTGAAGCCAACTTACGCCTTGGTCACCTCACCGCTTTTTCCCCGAAAAGCACCGATGAGCTGGCCAAGCTTTTTCAAGCACATCCGAACGCTAAGCTGGTTGCTGGCGGTACGGATTTAGCATTGGAAGTGACGCAATTCCATCGCGAGATTGAAACACTGATCAGCGTAAACCTTGTTGAAGACATGAAGGTATGCGAAGAAACCGACATCGATTTAATTATTGGTGCCAACCTGCCTATCAGTGACTCTTACGCACTACTGAAAAAGCACTATCCAGATTTTGGTGAGCTACTGCACCGCTTTGCTTCACTGCAAGTGCGTAACCAAGGCACCATTGGCGGTAATGTGGCGAATGCTTCACCTATCGGTGATACCCCTCCTCTGCTGATTGCTTTGGACGCGAAAATCAAACTTCGCTGCGGAGACGAGTCACGCACTATGCCAATTGAAGATTACTTCATCAGCTACAAAGTGACGGCGCAAAAAGAGAGTGAATTCATCGAACAGATCATCATTCCTAAGCCAACCAACGACAGCTTCCGAGCTTACAAAGTGTCGAAACGTTTAGACGACGACATATCTGCGGTGTGTGGTGCGTTTGATATTCAAATTGAAGATGGCAAGGTTTCTTACGCTCGTATCGCTTTCGGCGGTATGGCAGCAACGCCTAAGCGTGCAACTCGTTGTGAAAATACGTTATTAGGCAAACCGTGGACAGACGCTAATATTAAGTTAGCGATGCAGGAACTGTATAACGACTTTGAGCCGCTATCTGATTTCCGTGCAAGCCAAGAATACCGTTCATTGTCGGCAGCAAATATGTTGCGTCGTTACTTCATTGAACAACAGAACAAAAACAACCAAATCGAAACAAGGGTAACGTCTTATGTCTAAATCAAATTCCTCTGTTCACAAGAGCAATGCGATGACCCACGAAGAGATGGTTACCATTGCAAAACAAGACCTAAAAACTGGCGTAGGTAAAAGCGTTAAACACGACAGTGCAGCCAAGCAAGTCACGGGCGAAGCGGTATACATTGATGACCGCCTAGAGTTCCCAAATCAGCTGCATGTATACGCACGCCTGAGCACGCAAGCGCACGCTAACATCACCAAAATAGACCTATCACCGTGTTACGAATTCGAAGGTGTGGCAATTGCTATTCAAGCGAAAGACGTACCGGGTGAACTGGATATTGGTGCAATTCTTCCGGGTGACCCACTGCTTGCTGATGGCAAAGTAGAATACTACGGCCAACCTGTGATTGCCGTGGCAGCTAACGATTTAGAAACCGCACGTAAAGCCGCACACGCTGCAATCATTGAATATGAAGAACTGCCTGCGATTCTTGATGTAAAAGAAGCGCTAGAGAAAGAGCACTTCGTCACAGAAAGCCACACTCAACAACGTGGTGACTCGAAAGCCGCACTGGCAAAAGCAAAACACGTGATCTCTGGTGACCTAGAGATCGGCGGCCAAGAGCACTTCTACCTAGAAACTCAAATCAGTAGCGTTATGCCAACCGAAGATGGCGGCATGATCGTTTACACCTCGACACAAAACCCGACCGAAGTTCAAAAACTGGTTGCGGAAGTGATTGGCGTACCAATGCACAAAGTCGTGATTGATATGCGTCGTATGGGTGGTGGTTTCGGGGGTAAAGAGACTCAAGCGGCCTCTCCAGCATGTATGGCTGCGGTTATTGCCCACCTTACAGGTCGACCTACCAAAATGCGTCTGCTGCGTAACGAAGATATGCAGCAAACCGGTAAACGCCACCCGTTCTACAATCAATATACGGTCGGTTTTGATGACAATGGTGTGATTCAAGGTGCCGACATTACCGTCGCAGGTAACTGTGGCTACTCGCCAGACTTATCAAGTTCTATCGTCGATCGTGCGATGTTCCACTCAGACAACGCTTATTACTTAGGCGATGCAACTGTAGTTGGTCATCGATGCAAAACCAATACCGCATCGAACACCGCTTACCGTGGCTTTGGTGGCCCGCAAGGCATGATGACCATTGAACACATCATGGACGAGATTGCGCGTTACCTGAAAAAAGATCCTTTGGAAGTACGTAAGGCGAACTACTACGGCGAAGAAGGCCGTAACGTGACCCATTACTACCAAACCGTTGAAGACAACTTTTTACCTGAGATAACCGAACAGCTTGAGCGCAGCAGTGACTATCACGCACGTCGTAAAGAAATCGCTGAGTTCAACAAGCAGAGCCCTATCTTGAAGAAAGGCCTTGCGATCACACCAGTGAAATTCGGCATCTCGTTTACTGCGACTTTCTTGAACCAAGCAGGTGCGCTCATCCATATCTACACCGATGGCAGTATTCATTTGAATCACGGTGGTACGGAAATGGGGCAAGGCTTGAACATCAAAGTGGCACAAATCGTTGCACAGGAGTTCCAAGTCGATGTCGAACGTATCCAGATCACCGCTACAAACACAGACAAAGTTCCGAACACATCACCAACCGCAGCCTCATCGGGCACCGACCTCAACGGTAAGGCCGCGCAAAACGCCGCAATGACCATTAAGCAGCGCCTGATTGACTTCGCTTCTGCGCACTTCAAAGTGTGGCCTGAAGAGGTGGTGTTTAAGAACGGCATGGTGCAGATTCGCGATGAGATCATGACCTTCAACTCATTTGTTGAACTGGCTTGGTTTAACCAAATCTCGCTATCGAGCACTGGTTTCTACCGCACTCCGAAGATCTATTACGATCACGAGAAAGCACGCGGTCGCCCGTTCTACTACTACGCGTATGGTGCCTCTTGCTCAGAAGTTATCATCGATACCCTAACCGGCGAGAACAAGATTCTGCGTGTCGATATTCTGCATGACGTGGGGGCTTCATTGAACCCTGCGATTGATATCGGCCAAGTCGAAGGTGGTTTTGTGCAAGGTGTCGGTTGGTTGACAACGGAAGAGTTGGTGTGGAACCAGCAAGGCCGCTTGATGACCAATGGTCCTGCGAGTTACAAGATCCCTGCGATTGCTGATATGCCAATTGATTTCAGAACGCACCTTTTAGAAAACCGTAACAACCCAGAAGACACCGTCTTCAACTCGAAAGCCGTGGGTGAACCGCCTTTCATGTTGGGTATGTCGGTATGGAGCGCCCTGAAAGACGCCATTAGCTATGTCGCCGTCGATGGCGCGATTCCTAAGCTCAACACACCTGCAACGCCAGAACGTATTCTGATGGCGATTCAGGAAGTCACTGAAACGACTCCGACATCGGTCGATGCTCAATCAGAAACGGCTTAATAAGGCTCATGATAGCTTGGGAAGTATAGAAGGGATTTAGGAGGACATATGTTTAAGGATAATTGGATTCACGAACTGGCAAAACTGGAAGAGAACTACGAACCGTGTGTGATGGTGACGGTTCTTGAAGACAGAGGTTCCGTTCCACGCGATGCGGGCACCAAAATGCTTGTCACTCGTGACCGAATCATCGCTACGATTGGTGGTGGTCACCTTGAACATGTGGCCACTAAAATGGCGCGTGAGATGCTGATTGCCAGCGAGAAATCACTCAAAGTGGAACGCTTCAACCTCGGTGCTCGTTTAGGCCAGTGTTGTGGCGGAATGGCAACACTAAGCTTTGAACCGATTGGCACTCAGCAGAACCACCTCGTGCTGTTTGGCGCTGGCCACGTTGCCAAGGCACTGCTGCACATTGTCGCGACCCTGCCCTTCCGTGTTACCTGGATTGATGAACGCGAAGAAGTATTCCCTGAAACGCTACCACACGGTGTGAAAAAGCTTGTTTCAGATGATCCGGTTGGCGAAGTGAAACACATGCCACCGAACAGCTATTACCTAGTGATGACCCACAACCACCAGCTCGATTTCGATTTAACTAAAGCGATTATCGACCGTGCAGACAGCCGTTACTTTGGCATGATTGGGTCACTCACTAAGCGCAAGAAGTTCGATTTCCGCTTAGAGCAACGTGGTTACAGCCAAGAACAGATAGAAACTATGCTTTGCCCGATTGGCATTAGTGCGGTGAATGGCAAACATCCTGCGGAAATTGCAGTATCGGTTGCAGGTGAACTGATCGCACACTATCAAGGGCAAGCACTTGAACAAAAGCGCCCAACCAAACAATATCGAAATCAGGATTTGACCGATCAACACAGTCAACCAAGCGACGTAGGCGAACCACCATTGGAAGAGAAGATCGCCTAATAAAAGTCGCAAAGCTTCAGTGGCCATAACGTCGCTGAAGTCATTAAAAGGAAGTAAACATGACAACGCAACGCAAAGCTTATCGCGCCAGCATTTTACACAGCGTCGCCGACCCAAAAGACGTCGGTATCGATGAGTCTTACGACTATTTTGAAGACGGTGTTTTAGTGGTTGAGAACGGCCATGTCGTCGACTTAGGCCATGCCGATGAGGTATTGGCTCGCCAACCAAAAACACTCGAAGTAAAAGAATACAAAGACAAGCTGATTACCTCTGGCTTTATTGATACGCACATCCACTACCCTCAAACAGGGATGATCGCGTCTTACGGTGAGCAGCTTCTTGATTGGTTAGAAAACTACACCTTCCCAGAAGAAAAACGCTTCAAAAACCCAGTTTATGCACACAAAGTGGCGAAGCTATTCCTAGACGAATTGGCAAGCAACGGCACCACCACGGCACTGGTATTTGGCACGGTACACAAAGAGTCGGTTAACGTATTCTTTGAAGAAGCCGAGAAGCGTAATCTACGTATGATCGCCGGTAAGGTATTGATGGATCGCAATGCACCAGACTACCTCACCGACACACCGGAATCTGGCTACGCAGACTCCAAGGAACTGATTGAGAAATGGCACAACCGCAGCCGTTTGCTTTACGCGGTGACGCCTCGTTTTGCGCCAACCAGTACTCCAGAGCAACTTGCCACTGTCGGTAAACTGCTAGAAGAATATCCAGACGTGTACATGCACACGCACCTTTCAGAAAATGAGAAAGAGATCGAGTGGGTGAAATCGCTGTTCCCAGAGCACGACAGTTACCTAGATGTCTATGACCATTACGGACTACTTCACAAGCGTTCGGTATTTGCTCATGGTATTCACCTTTCTGATTGTGAATGTAAACGCCTTGCTGATACTGAATCTGCCATCGCCTTCTGCCCAACTTCTAACCTTTTCTTAGGCTCTGGTCTATTCCGGTTACCAGAGATGGAAGATCACGGTATTCGTGTCGGCGTGGGTACTGATGTAGGCGCAGGCACCAGCTTCTCAATCCTGCAAACAATGAGTGAAGCGTACAAGATCATGCAGTTACAGCATCAGAAGCTGCACCCAGCTAAGTCGCTGTTCTTGGCAACACTAGGCGGCGCACGTTCGCTGCATTTAGAAGACAAGATTGGTAACTTGGAAGTCGGCAAAGAAGCGGATTTCGTGGTGTTGGATCTACACGCAACTCAGCTGATGCGCTTTAGAATGGAACAAGCCACCAAGCTTGAAGAGAAGCTGTTTGTATTGATGAGCTTGGGTGACGACAGAACCGTTAGCGAGACTTACATCTACGGCGAAAAGGCCTACGATGTGAACTTCAAAGACTACAAAAAGCTCGTTAGTTAGGCTTAAAACCGAGTAACAATCGCTAGACAACGACAGCCGTCGTTAATTAAAAATCCGTCCAGATTTATCTAGCCTTTAGAGACCAGTTGCTGATGCCACTGGTCTTTTTTGTGCTTCATTCAAAGAAATATAAATTAACCGCTCACAGACAACGATCTTCGGTGACGCCAAGTCATTATATTGATAGGTTAATGTTTATACATTTCGACTTCATACTTCACTTTAGCGTCTCTCTAAAACATTCGTTTCTCAGCTAAATGGAAGCACTAAATCTAGAAAGGAATTCTATGTTCGAACAGGTCGTCAGCATTCTGTTTCCCGTTTTTGCTTTAGCCAGTGCTGGCTTTGCGGTGGGTCGTTGGCTCAAGCCCGATTTCAAACCGATCAATCGCATCAACATGGATGTGTGTATTCCTGCTTTGGTGTTTGCATCGCTAACCACCATGCCTCTCGACACAGAACAACTGCCACTCATCACCGCCTCTTTGGTCGCGGTGTTGGTTCCTGCTTTATTGATGATACCAATCTGTAAGATCTTTAAGCTCAACTTCAAAGCTTGGGCTCCGCCACACATGTTCCGCAACAGTGGCAACCTCGCGATTCCTCTGTTCACGTATACCTTTGGCGAGAGCGCATTAGCCCCTGCTGTACTGCTGTTTGTGGTGTCGGCTTGCGTGCACATTAGTGTTGGCTTGGCACTATTAAGCGATGGTAACCCGATCAAACAAATCCTCAAGATGCCGATATTCTTAGCCGCAGCGTTAGCGATGACGCTCAACCTGTCTGGCATTGCAGTATGGAATCCAATCTACGAAGCCACCTCACTACTCGGCCAAGCAGCCGTGCCTATTATGCTGTTGTCGCTAGGTTCGCAAATGGTCAACTTGAAGCTCAGCGGACTCAAAGTTGGCTTGCTGTGCACGGCTCAATCGCTGTTTACTGGTGCCATCGCCTTCGCCATCATCTACTTCTTTATCCCGCTGCCTACGTTGCACCTACAGATGATGGTTCTGTTCACCATGCTGCCACCCGCCGTGATGAACTACCTGTTCGCAGAAAGGTTCAATGTCGAGCCACCCAAGGTCGCGTCTATGGTGTTGTTCGGCAACTTCCTAAGCGTGGTCACCTTGCCTATCTTGCTGTCATTCGCGCTGTCTATGTCGTCTTAAAGAACCGCGAACCTTCAGTTTTACGACCTTTAAAACTTAGCCCATCAATGAAAAGGGAGCGCAACTTAGCAAAGTTGACGCTCCCTTTTCAGACTATATTTTCTATTTATCTCAAGCTGTGCCTCTCTCCGCAAGCACTTCTTTAAATGCGAACATGCCATTTAACGCAGCTGGGAATCCCGCATACACCGACATCTGCAGTATCACTTCTTTAATCTCTTCCTCGCTGCATCCAACATTGAGTGCCGCATTCAAATGTACCTTAAGCTGAGGGGCACAATTACCGAGTGCGGTAAGGGCAGCAACGGTCGCGATCTCTCGTGATTTCAAATCCAAACCGGGGCGTGAATAGATGTCACCAAAGGGATACTCGATAG
Organism: Vibrio sp. SG41-7; assembly: GCF_014164465.1. Lineage (NCBI taxonomy): Bacteria > Pseudomonadati > Pseudomonadota > Gammaproteobacteria > Vibrionales > Vibrionaceae > Vibrio > Vibrio sp. SG41-7. Next base: position 41,455 of record NZ_JACJFF010000038.1, read on the forward strand.
TATATTTGGCAAGATCAGGGCAGATGTCTTGCAGGCTCTCGATAACCTGTTGCCCTGCTTCTCCGTCGATATGATTAAGTCTTTCTAAGCCAATGTCGAAACGTGATTGATTCATGAGTTTGTTCCTGTATTTATAGTTCACAGGAACACCTTACAAGTTAGAGTCGACTCTAAGTCAACGGACTTTTCCATCTCGATACAAACTAATTTTTTGCTCTAGCGCAGCCAGATGCTTTTGCTGCTCTTCAATATGGGAACGCAAATTTTGTTGATGTTGTTCCAGCAACACTTGGCGCTGCGAAGTCGATTCTGGCCCTAAATCCCTTAGCTTTGCGTATTCTAGAATCTCATCCAGTGGCATTGCGGTGTCTTTTAAGCGCTTCACAAACTCAATCCAGGTAACGTCCTTCGATCTATAGACTCGATGACCGCTACTGTTCCGCTGAACATTTTTCAACAAGCCGATTTTTTCATAGTAGCGAAGCGTATGGGCGGACAAACCCACCAACCGAGAAAACTCACTCACATTCATTACTTCACCTTTTCTATCTGGGTATAAGAACTAGGAACTCAAACTATGCGCACTTATCTAATTTGAGCTCTGCGGTGACTTTCGTCAAACGCAAAGCAATAGCGAAGCACACTAAGTAAGGACTCACATACCAAAAGATACTTTCTAGTGGCTGCTTCACCTGCGCTTCTCTGGTTTTTATGTATTGGTTTTTCTGCATCTCATACTGACTCAGCATACCATCCACCCACACGGCATCGCTTTCAACCAGCGACACGCTAGGCGCAGGAACCGCAAAATCCGATGCGTTGGGTAACAAGGTGAAATCGACATCTTTGAACGTGATAGCTGTATCCAAATACCACAAACACGCTTCGTGGTGCTGAGCGTGATTATCTAAAGATGGTTGACCGGTGCAGGTATCACTTCGCAGCTTATCCAAAGAAAACTGCTGAACCGATTCTAAAATCGCCACCGCTCTGGTTTGTTCGGTTTCAACCCAATCACCCGCTACTTTCGCACGAATCTCAGACACTGCACCCAGCATCCCGATACCCGCCAAGAACGGCCATAAATAATCCATAAGCTTCCACTTTCGTCGGCTCAAGTTGAACCCACACCAAATCGGAAGATGAAAAAGGAGCGTTAGCCCAAGCGATAGCAAAACGAAATTCAAGGAGCTAGAGAGCATGAGTTCGCTATCAAAGAAGTTCTTCATAATGAGAGACTTGCCTGTGTAACAAAGAGAAATTTGATACTAGGTTCGATATTTGAAAAGAGTGTAAGAGGAAAGTAAAAACAGCACCAACAATTGGCGTTGGCGCTGTTTATTTAAGCATGTAGTTACCGAAGACAGGGAATCACCACTCGTTACTCAGTGATTGCTGAGTTGTTCACGATACACAATGCTAAAGGCTCTTATGCGGCAGACTTTAGATAGATACCGACTTCTCTTAGCTGCGCTTTAATATCTAGCATTTGCACGTGAGACAACACTAATTGGATCAAATTAAAGACTGCCACCGCAAACATCAAACCTGCGACGTAGCCAGACCATACTTGTTGGTCTGCCTGATACAGAGTATTGAACGAAAGAGCGAAGAAAATGAGACTGGAAAAACCAGCAGCATATTCATTGCAGTTGTAGACGTATGAACGCGTAACGTAATCGTATTTAATCTTAACCTTTCCAGCGGCTCTGCCTAGTTTAAGATTAAGAACATTCCCGCTCACTTCATATTCCAGCCCGTTAATCGAAGCAATATCCTGAACTTTCTCAAGCATGTCTTTTTTGTCCGTATTATTTTGAATACTATCCATGGTCACACTCTATCCCGCAGCCTAAAAACTATTAAACACACCTATAGCTATCAGAAATAGCGCGAGACTAATCGCCCCGATATAAGAGATTCTGGTTCGCTCTTTTTCAGTTGGAATCAATGAGGGGAAGCGCCCTAAAGTGAATACCTTGCAGACTATCCAGCCAGAACCGTAACCAATAAATTCGATCACGAGCGACTGAAACATATATCTGAAGAATGCGCTTAACGCCCTAAAATACGCGACTGTCACCTCTTCCATTTTCTGTCCTAATTAAAGTCAATTTGGAACAGAAAATGCCACGGGTAGAGATTCATATCAAGAACCTTATACAGAACTGCGCACGCAATGAATAATTTTAAACGTAAGTACTTACTATCGACATGCAATGGTTCACAGAGTCTTCTTTCTCACCAACAGGCGCAACATAGTGAATTGCAGCTTCGGCATGTGCTTGGTCTGCGAGCTTACTGATAACCCATGCTGCCAGATATTTGGATGACAAGCAGCCACCCGCTGTAGCAATGTTACCTTCCGCATAAAACGGCTGATCTAACACGGTCACACCGGATTCAATTACCCATGGTTTCGTTGTTAAATCAGTACAAGCTGGAACCTGATTCAGCAATCCCAATACCGACATTAACAAAGTCCCTGAACATTGACCGCCAATCAATTGTGTTTGTGGGTTAAGGTTTAACCTTGAGAGTAATTTAGCATCTTGGGCGATATCGCGGGTCAGCATGCCACTACCGAACAACACGGCATCAGCAGTATTGGCAAACTCCAGAGGTTGCTGAGATTGAATTGTGACTCCATTCATTGAAGTCACTGATTCAGTGGGGCTAGTAATCTGCACATTCCAGCCAAACTCTTTCATTCGGTTCAAAATACCCGATGCGATGAAAGAATCCAGCTCATTAAATCCATCAAATGTTAGTACGGCAATATCCATATTTATCCTTTCCTATCTCTTGATTCAATACGGTCATAACTACCTATATACCCGTGATCAATGAAGGTGCTTGATTTTCGATAAAATCAGGATCATGCTAAGACCCATGAAAATTACACTGACTCCTCAACAAAAGCTGCAACTCGAGCAGATGCACGATTCTACT
>NZ_JACJFF010000390.1:0-305 GCF_014164465.1 Vibrio sp. SG41-7
TGGCTCCCCTTGCAAGACTTGAACTTGCGACATACGGATTAACAGTCCGCCGTTCTACCAACTGAACTAAAGGGGAATTACTTGTCTCAACATCAGGTCTATAAAGACCATTATTTGTTAAGTACCAAATAATGGTGCCTCGAGGCGGAATCGAACCACCGACACGCGGATTTTCAATCCGCTGCTCTACCGACTGAGCTATCGAGGCAAAAGAATGGTGCCGACTACCGGAGTCGAACTGGTGACCTACTGATTACAAGTCAGTTGCTCTACCTACTGAGCTAAGTCGGCACACTAAATTCTTT
>NZ_JACJFF010000391.1:0-303 GCF_014164465.1 Vibrio sp. SG41-7
TCTTGAATAACTTTGAATCGACTAATTTCTTTTTCACTCATGGCAATCAACATCTCAGTAGTCCTTAGTAACCGAAGCTGGTACATGAAATGTAGTCAGCAACCAGTACTAAGGTGACATTTTAATCTAGCTCAAAAGTGACATTACTAAATTGCTCTAACAGTCCGTGTGCGTATTGTGGGTCTAAATTATGTTTAGAGGTTTGCTGAAAGCCTGAATGAAATCAAACGTGGGCGAGGGATATGCTCAATTAGAAAGGTCAGCTTGCTGGCCTTTTTTAATGCTCATCGTGAGAATCGTTTT
>NZ_JACJFF010000392.1:0-302 GCF_014164465.1 Vibrio sp. SG41-7
AACAATTTGGAAAGCTGACTGATTGATTACTTACGAGTAATTCAATCAAATTTAAAAGTTCTCAATGTTTATCTTTCATTAGATAAACACAACAAACACATTCAAGTGTCTTGTATTCGAATCAAACTTTAGTTTGATTCACAATTGAGTCCGGCAAACAGTTATCAAGAATTAACTCTTCTTGATGACAACCAAAAACCTTGGTTAGTTGCCATACACTTATTTGTCTTCACTTTTTAAAGTGAAAGCAAATAGAAACCCTTTCGGGTTGTATGGTTAAGTGACTAAGCGTACACGGTGGA
>NZ_JACJFF010000393.1:0-301 GCF_014164465.1 Vibrio sp. SG41-7
TCCACCGTGTACGCTTAGTCACTTAACCATACAACCCGAAAGGGTTTCTATTTGCTTTCACTTTAAAAAGTGAAGACAAATAAGTGTATGGCAACTAACCAAGGTTTTTGGTTGTCATCAAGAAGGGTTAATTCTTGATGACTGTTTGCCGGACTCAATTGTGAATCAAACTAAGTTTGATTCGAATACAAGACACTTGAATGTGTTTGTTGTGTTCATCTAATGAAAGATAAACATTGAGAACTTTTAAATTTGATTGAATTACTCGTAAGTAATCAATCAGTCAGCTTTCCAAATTGTT
>NZ_JACJFF010000394.1:0-300 GCF_014164465.1 Vibrio sp. SG41-7
GATGCCTTAGGCATCGCCCCTAAAGACGCACCTGAAATGCCCGGCTACGCCGCCATGTTGAAAGGGTATGTGAAGGTTGACCCGTTTGAGTGCATTCTTTGTGGGCATCGTTTAACGTTTCTTCGTTTTAGGGCTGGAGAGGCACTGTCAGAGCTGGTCCATCATGCTCTGGTTCAAGCTCAAATCAGGTCAATTTAGGCATTTCGCAGGATGCGTGTATCTGAAATAGCGAAAACAGCGTGAAAGTGTGCTTTAAACACCCATGTTTAGATTGTAGAGCAGAAGTTAGAGTAGTCAGCG
>NZ_JACJFF010000395.1:0-299 GCF_014164465.1 Vibrio sp. SG41-7
ATCAGAAATGATTGTTCATTTTTTGATTCTACTTTTTATTAAAAAGTGGAAACAAAAAGTAAATTGAGTCCGGCAAACAGTCATCAAGAATTAACCCTTCTTGATGACAACCAAAAACCTTGGTTGCTTTTTGTCTTCACTTTTTAAAAGTGAAAGCAAATTTGTATCATACACAAGACCCTTTCGGGTTGTATGGTTAAGTGACTAAGCGTACACGGTGGATGCCTTGGCAGTCAGAGGCGATGAAAGGCGTAATAACTTGCGATAAGCCCAGATTAGGTAGTAATAACCTTTTGAGT
>NZ_JACJFF010000396.1:0-294 GCF_014164465.1 Vibrio sp. SG41-7
GTTATTACTACCTAATCTGGGCTTATCGCAAGTTATTACGCCTTTCATCGCCTCTGACTGCCAAGGCATCCACCGTGTACGCTTAGTCACTTAACCATACAACCCGAAAGGGTCTTAGCGTATGGTAACTAACCAAGGTTTTTGGTTGTCATCAAGAAGGGTTAATTCTTGATAACTGTTTGCCGGACTCAATTGTGAATCAATGTAAACATTGATTCGAATACAAGACACTTGAATGTGTTTGTTGTGTTTATCTAATGAAAGATAAACATTGAGAACTTTTAAATTTGATTG
>NZ_JACJFF010000397.1:0-292 GCF_014164465.1 Vibrio sp. SG41-7
TTACCATGCTTTCGAACAGCATTACTCTGACTGCAAAATCGACAATTAACCTGAATAGTTGCCATGATTGGTACCCCAAAAACGTAGATTCTACCACAGAAAACAACAGATTGGAGTCATGACCGTTTTTCTTGTACCTAAAGCAATTAACATGTTGAAAAGTCCAACCAAAGCACCTATGTTTAATATGAGATATTAATCTATAAGGATTATTATAAATATGGATATAACTCCTATCAACGTTCTATTTGTTTGCGTTAAAAAAGGCGTAAGAGCGGCTATCGCTAAAGCA
>NZ_JACJFF010000398.1:0-291 GCF_014164465.1 Vibrio sp. SG41-7
TCAATGGTCTCGTGTGCCATTGCTAATTCTTGTTCAAGCATAAAAAATCCCCATCAACGTTGTTGATGGGGATTATCTGCTAACTGCAAGATCGTTCAAGTCTTCTTAAACGATCGGCATTAAACTTTATAGCTGGGCTTTTTTATTACTTGGTATATAAGGGAACTTGAAGTGGTCAAGTAAAACTGGCCACAGTTTTATAAGGGAACCAGAACTGTCGTTCTGACTCATTTGGTGTTAATCCACCGTTATATTGATGTGGACGATACTGGTTGTAATAACCAACTAGGT
>NZ_JACJFF010000399.1:0-287 GCF_014164465.1 Vibrio sp. SG41-7
TCGGCGCTATTGTGTTTCACTTCTGAGTTCGGCATGGAATCAGGTGGGTCCACAATGCTATGGTCGCCAAGCAAATTTTAAAATTCGGAAAGCTGCTTCTCTATTTAATAGAGCTTTAAAAGTATTTCTCTTCAAACTCATTCAAGCGTTTGGTATTTCTATTGAGTCCACAAAACCCCTTGGGTGTTGTATGGTTAAGCCTCACGGGCAATTAGTACAGGTTAGCTCAATGCCTCGCAGCACTTACACACCCTGCCTATCAACGTCGTAGTCTACGACAACCCTTT
>NZ_JACJFF010000039.1:0-44306 GCF_014164465.1 Vibrio sp. SG41-7
AATGATAAAGCGACAGTCAGTACCGCAACGGTAAGTGTGGACGAGACTGACAAAGCGGTAACTACTTCAGGAACATTGACTAGTACCGACGTGGATAACCCAGATAATGCGTTTACTCCGGATTCTATTTCAGGCACCAACGGTGACCTGACTATTGATGGTAATGGTCATTGGGTGTTCACCGCGAACAGTGCGTTTAATCAATTGAATGTCGGCGATAAGGTCGAAGAGACCTTCACTATCTCGTCTATTGATGGCACAACGTCAACGGTCAAAGTGACGATTAACGGCACTAACGATGCCGCTACTGTCAGCAGTGCGACCGTTGCCATCGATGAAACTGACAAAGCGGTAACAACCTCAGGCACGCTAACCAGTACCGATGTTGATAACCCAGACAATACGTTTACGCCGGATTCTATTGCAGGCACCAACGGTGACCTAACTATTGACGCCAATGGTCATTGGGTCTTCACGGCCAACAGCGCGTTTAATCAATTGAACGTTGGCGATAAAGTCGAAGAGACCTTCACTGTGTCGTCTGTTGATGGCACACCATCGACCATCAAGGTCACGATTAACGGTACTAACGACGCCGCTACTGTCAGCAGTGCGACCGTTGCCATTGATGAAACCGACAAAGCAGTAACGACATCAGGAACGCTGGCCAGTACCGACGTGGATAATCCAGATAATACGTTTACGCCGTATTCTATTTCAGGCACCAACGGTGACCTGACTATCGATGCTAATGGTCATTGGGTGTTCACCGCGAGCAGCGCGTTTAATCAGTTAAACGTCGGCGATAAGGTCGAAGAGACCTTTACGGTATCGTCGGTTGATGGCACAGCGTCAACCATCAAAGTGACGATTAACGGCACTAACGATGCAGCGACAGTCAGTACCGCAACAGTCAGTGTGGATGAGACTGATAAAGCGGTAACGACATCAGGAACGTTGACCAGTACTGACGTGGATAATCCAGATAATGCATTTACACCGGATTCCATTAGAGGCACCAACGGTAACCTGACTATTGACACTAATGGTCATTGGACATTCACCGCCAACAGCGCATTTAATCAATTGAACGTCGGCGATAAGGTCGAAGAAACCTTTACGGTATCGTCGGTTGATGGCACAGCGTCAACCATCAAAGTGGCGATTAACGGCACTAACGACGCCGCTACTGTCAGCAGTGCGACCGTCGCCATTGATGAGACCGACAAAGCAGTAACGACATCAGGCACCCTAACCAGTGTCGACGTCGATAATCCAGACAATGAGTTTACGCCAGATTCTATTTCAGGCACCAATGGTGACCTGACTATTGATGCCAATGGTCACTGGGTATTTACCGCGAACAGCGCGTTTAATCAGCTAAACGTCGGCGATAAGGTCGAAGAGACCTTCACGGTGTCGTCCATCGATGGCACCCCTTCGACGATCAAGGTCACGATTAACGGAACCAATGACAAAGCTGTGATAAGCGGAACAAGTACCGGCGTGGTAACCGAAGAATCTCAGCTTAAAACCTCTGGCTCACTGACTGTGACTGATGTTGATGCCGGTCAAGCACACTTCTCCAACACTGATATCGTAGGCACCTTTGGTACGCTGCACCTGACAGATTCTGGTGCTTGGACTTATGACTTAGATAATAAGAACCCAACCGTTCAAGCGCTAAGCAAAGGAACAACCGCTACCGATACCATTACTGTCCATTCTGCTGACGGCACACCACATCAAATTACGATTACGGTGAATGGCACCAATGATGCAGCGGTAATCACTGGAACTACAACTGGCAATGTCGATGAAGGTCATGGCAGTTTCGGTGATATGTCACCAGATTACGCTCAACCTGGTTTGGTGAAGCTAGGACAAGCTGGACTATCAGCTGATGGCAAGTTGGATATTGTTGACCCAGATACTGGGGAATCTCAGTTTGACTCTAAAGGGGGAGCTTGGAATAACTCTTACCATGGCCAGTATGGGCACTTAATATTAAACCCAGATGGTACTTGGCATTATCATGTTACTGTTGGCAGCGTTGATTGGGTTAGTCATCGTAACACAACCGTCGGCACGACTATTGATGAATTAGGTGAAAATCAAACCCTCACCGACACCATTACCGTTTATTCTAAAGATGGTACAAGTCACGACATAGTCATTACCATTCATGGTGATAATGATAGACCTTATATCAGTTCTGAAGTAACACTTTCCACAGGCACAGAAGATACAGCACTTACTTTCACCAAAGCTGATTTATTAGCCAATACTGTCGACGTGGATGCGAATGACGCAGGCAAACTTTCCATTGCGAATCTGTTAGTCGATTACGGTTCTGTTGTTGATAACAAAGATGGCACCTACACTTTTACTCCAACCAAAGACTATAACGGACAAGTTCATTTTAGCTATGACGTGACAGATGCGCATGGGGGTATCACTGCAACAGGCGCGAATTTACACTTACAAGCAACTGGCGATGCTGCGACTATTACTGGAATTGATCAAGGGAATGTGACAGAAGATCGTGGTTATATTGATACACAATATAATCTTCATTTTGATGGAAAATTAGATATTGTTGACCCCGACCAAGGTGAAGCTCAGTTTGATATTCAAAGAGGCCACACCTATCACGGAATTGGCTATGATACAAAAATGGGTGGGTGGGTACTTTTACAACAAGATGGTACTTATACTTATACAATTGATAATCGTAAACCAGAAATTCAAAATCTTGGGTCAACAGAGACTCTTGTCGATAAGGTGTCAATCCACAGTGTCGATGGAACAAGTCATGAAATTCAGATCACAATCCACGGTACAAATGATGACCCTAAGGTTTCTTCGGTAACAACTCTTCCTGCAGGAACTGAAGATACAGATGTCGTTCTACACGCTTCTGATTTACTAGCCAACGCTACAGACATCGACCACAATGATGCAGGGCAACTCTCAGTGGCCAACCTCACCGCCGACCATGGCAAAATCACCGATAATCATGACGGTACTTTTACCTTTCATCCTGCCCTAGATTACAATGGGAAAGTCTCTTTTAGCTATGATGTAAAAGATGTACATGCTGGCAGTACAGCGACTTCAGCGAGTATGACGTTAGCACCAACCAGTGATGCAGCGGTTATTACAGGCTCCGGTTCTGGGGTTAAAGAGGATATCAATGTGGATATCTCGAGTGGGCATCTCCTTGGAGCTTCTGGTGTGTTCCATGTTGTTGACCCTGATGGTCCTGCACAGTCGCAATTCCCAGATGTGCTCTATGGTGGTATTTATCAAGGGTCTCATGGTGGAGATCTTCAGGTGAATAGTAATGGTAACTATTACTATCATATAAGTAATTATTTAGTACAACATCTCTCAGAGGGTGAAACACTCAAAGAGGAGTATACCATTCACAGCGTTGATGGAACTCAACACAAAGTGGAGTTTACCGTTGAGGGGACCAATGATAAACCCGTCCTCTCTGCCCAATCACAATCGGTAACTGAAGGTGGAACCCTTTTATCTGGTCAGATGCATGCCACGGATGTGGATACAAAAGACACGCATACATTCACTATTGATAAACCTGTAGATGGCTTAACCTTTAACAATGATGGTAGTTACACTTTTGACCCCTCCCATGCAAGTTATCAAAACTTGGGAGTAAACAATGACCAAGTTATACATGTTCAGGTAAAAGTGGATGACCATAATGGTGGTACGGATACGAAGACTCTAACGTTAGTTGTACACGGAACGAATGACAGTGCAACAATTGGCGGACAAGACACCTTTACTGTTCAAGAGGATCATAACCTTACCCTAAACTCCGGTAATACGATCATATACAACGGCCAATTGACCATTACTGACGCCGATGCTGGAGAAGATCATTTTGATGGGAATCTTCATCAAAACCAACAAACAGGCACATGGGATACCGGATATACAACACAGGAAGGTGGAAAACTCATTCTTCAATCCAATGGTTCATATCGCTATGAAATTGATAATAGCCTCGCAAAGATTCAATCTCTCGGTAGTAGTGAAACGTTAATTGATACTGTTACTGTACGTTCTGCTGATGGTACGCCTCATCAAATTCAAGTCACTATCCAAGGTGACAATGATGCTCCAGTTGTTAGCTCCGCAGTTACACTTACGGCTGGAACTGAAGATACAGATGTCGTTCTACATGCTTCTGATTTACTCGCCAACGCTACAGACATCGACCACAATGATGCGGGGAAACTCTCTGTAGCAAATCTTATCGCGGATCATGGAAAGATTACCGATAATCACGACGGAACCTTCACCTTTCACCCTAACCAAGATTACAACGGCAAAGTCTCCTTTACCTATGATGTGCAGGATGCACATGGTGGAAGTGTCGCTACATCAGCCTCAATAACTCTCACTCCCACCCGTGATTCTGCTGTGATTTCAGGCGATGATACTGGTTCAATTAAAGAAGATCATAATGTTGGTCCTAGTTCATTACACCCTGTCGCCGCATCGGGTTTGCTGAGTGTGACAGATCCTGATGCAGGGCAAGACCATTTTCAGGTCAATCTGTTATTAGGAGAACAGGCGATTCACGATCCCTTTGGTGGTTTTTTACGCATTACACCAAGTGGCGCTTGGGGATATGAAGTAGCCAATAGTCGCTTGCAATCATTAGCTGAAGGTGAAGTAGAAAAAGTTGTATATCGTGTTTACTCTGCAGACCACACTGCCCACGATATAACAATAACGGTGACAGGCACCAATGATAAGCCAACCATCACTGCGACGACACTTGCACATGGCACTGAAGATACACATTACCAAATGCAAGCCAGTCAGTTTGGATTCAGTGATATCGACACAGGCGATACGTTACATTCCATAGCAATCACAGGTCTACCATCAGCAACACAAGGTAAGTTTGTGCTTGATGGACACGATGTTACAGCGGGGCAACACATCCCTACAGCTGACATCAGTAAACTTCAGTTCGTTCCTGCGCAAGATTTTAATGGCGATGTTCAGTTTAAATATACTGTTAACGATGGGCATACCGACTCTGCAGAGGCTACCAACACACTTCATATTGATGCGGTGGGAGATAAAGCCGTTATATCAGGTGTTGATACCGGCGATGTCCATGAAGGACACACTTTCACCGCACCAGACGGTAGTATGACTGGCGGCTATGTTGATGACCGTTCACCTGATCATATGCATGGAAACATAGGGAAATTGTGGAACGATGAAATTCATACCGATGGCCACCTATCGATAGTTGATGCTGATGCAGGTGAAAGCTATGCCCAAACAGGCGTTTATTATGGTTCACATGGTCGTGTCATACTTCAAACTAACGGGGATTGGAGCTACTTTGCTTCCATCGGCCAAGATGTAACCGGCAGAGCTATTGACCATCTGGGGAAAGGGGAATCACTAACCGATACTGTCACCGTTAAATCTGCAGATGGCACCACACATGATATCATTATCACCATTCATGGCGATAACGACCGTCCGTATTGTTCTGGTGAAGTGCAACTTAACAGCGGTAAAGAAGATCTTGCGCAAACCATCACTGCATCTGAGCTATTGGCAAACACCGTAGATGTAGATACGAACGATGCCGGACAACTCACTATAGCCAATCTGCATGCGGATCACGGCACTCTCGTCGACAACAAAGATGGTACATTTACCTTCACTCCAGACCATGATTTCAACGGTAAAGTACATTTCACTTATGACGTCAAAGATGCTCATGGTGGCGTTACTCATACTGGCGCATCTGCCACGCTATTACCGAGCAATGATGCTGCCACACTGCAACCGACACTCGCCTCCAACTTTGTAACTGAAGATCATCTCAAATCGGGAACAAACACCAATGAGTTATGGTCAGGCTGGAAAAACCTCGATATTCAGGATATTGACTCGCAACCAGAAGCGAAAGTTACTCAAATAGAGGTCAACGGCATTAAACACACGGTACCAGCAAATTTCGCGATGAATCTTGCAGGCACACACGGTACCTTCAACTTCACTCATTCAACCGATGGCCACGACAAATGGAGCTACAGTGCGGATAATAGTCACGCTGAAGTTCAATCACTGAGTCACGGCGATTCTCTGACTGATACGATCACTCTTATCACCGCAGATGGAACACGAATCCCGCTGACAGCCAAAATCTTAGGCACCGATGATCATGTGATTATTGATACGCCTGACGCATTAACGGCCGCATTGGGAACGGCTGTTGAGGACAAGGTTACCTCTATTTCAGGCACCCTACTCGCGCACGATTCCGACAGTCAAGATTCAGTCACCTTTACTGCAGGTAACTCTGTTGGCGCTTACGGCACTCTTCATGTGGATAGCAATGGGCAATGGCATTATGACCTAGACCACTCAAAAGCCAATGCGCTACAACAAGGTGAGACCAAGGCAGAAGGCTTTGATATCACTGCGATATCTACTGACGGCTCAACCGCAACCAAACATATTGAAGTGTTGGTACAAGGAAATGATGATGGGGCGATCATTTCAGGCCAAGACTCGGGACAGGTAACTGAAGACAAGCATTTACAAACATCGGGAAACCTCACCGTTACTGATCCGGATAGTGGAGAGGGTCATTTTACTGCGACATCAGGTTCAACCCAACTTGGTACCTATACCATAGATGCATCTGGTCATTGGACGTATTCACTTGATCCTCGTGTTCAATCTCTGCATCAGGGAGAAACAACACCCGATGTGTTTACTGTGCATAGTGCTGACGGTACAGCACATGTGATAAAAGTGACCATCACTGGAACCCAGGATGCCCCAATAATCACGGGGCAAAGTACAGGGGCTGTTTACGAAGACTCTCAAACCTCTGTATCTGGAACACTTAATGCTGATGATAAAGACTATGGACAGAGTGGGTTTTGGGCACAGAGTCATATCGCGAGTACCCACAATTTTGGCGACCTCTCAATTGACCGAAATGGCCACTGGACGTTCCACCTTGATCCTACAAATACGGCAGTCAATGCTTTAGGAGAGCATGACACACTTCTAGAGACTGTGACGGTAAATACTATTGATGGCACCTCAAAAGAGATTCAGATTACTATTCACGGAACCAATGATGGAGCGATTATTTCAGGAGGTGACACAGGCAGTGTCACTGAAGACCAATTCACTGGCATGCAATGGCTCATAACCAAGGGGCAACTCACCATCAGTGATGCTGATACAGGTGAAGATAAATTTGACTCAATGGTACACGCTCAAAACAATGCAGGCATTGGTTATGACACCAAACTTGGTGGACACGTGCTGCTCTCAGAAGATGGTAGTTGGCAATATAATATGGATAACTTCTCCCCTGCTGTACAAAAACTGGCAGAGGGAGAAACGGCAATAGATACGGTCACAATTCACAGTGTGGACGGAACCCCGCATGAAATTCAGATCACCATTACCGGAACCAACGACGCACCGATTCTCGGCGTTAACCAAACATCATCAACGACAGGCACATTAACAGAGGCCGATGTAGACGTTAATGACACTCATACCTTCTCTATTGTCAGTTCAACAGGGCAATTCGGTTCATTGTCGGTAGATCCAAACACTGGTGACTACATCTACACACCAAATACGTCTATCACAGGAATGAGTTATAACTCTGCCACCAACTCCTATCATGGTGTCGATGTATTCGAAGTAAAAGTCAGTGACGGCCATACGGAAGATTCGAAATTCATTACCTTTGATGCCTCGGGGCATGTCACCATGTCACCAACGGGTGGCCTAGTCATATCAACCACAGTGCCTCAACAACCTACAGTTACAACGACACTACCAACCATGCAAATGGTCACCAACGTAGCGCCAACAAACTCGGTGACATTGGATTTGGCATCAACGAGTGACTCGGGTTCGTCGAACACTGACAACCTTACCAACGACACTACGCCAACGATTACCGGACACACTGATATTCCATTCTCGAAAGTCACCATTTACGATGGTTCAACACCCGTTGGACACGCGGTATCTGATGCCTCTGGCCAATATAACGTTGTAGTAAGCAGCTTACCGAATGGCGATCATAATCTATCCGCCAAAGCATTAGCGCCTTCTTCAACACTACCGGCAACATCGCCAGCCCTTTCAGTACATGTTGATACTGACATCGCCCCACTACAAGTTTCATTAACTCATGACACGGGACGTAGCACTTCCGACTTAATCACTAGCGATGGTGCGCTGACAATTAGCGGCCAAGAGACAGGTGCAACTATTGAATACTCCGTTGACGGTGGGCATACATGGAGCAATACGTTTACACCACAAACAGGAAGTAACACCGTTGAGGTTAGACAAACCGATACCGCGGGTAACATATCCACAAGCAGTTCTTTAACTTTTACTTTAGATAACACTGCTACTGCGCCAAGCGTCTCTCTAACCTCAGATTCAGGTGGCTCTTCTTCAGATAAAATTACGAATGTTGGAGACCTGAGTGTCGGAGGAATAGAACAAGGTGCTACGGTCGAATATTCTATCGACAACGGTGTGCATTGGAGCACTCAATTTACTCCGGCTGAAGGGAAAAACAACGTTCAAGTGAGACAGACAGATGTAGCGGGTAACGTCTCCCCTTCAACTTCATTGAGCTATACGTTAGATACTCAAATTGATATTCGAGTCAATTCCGCTCAGGTAGACCAACACGGTCAAGGTATGATGGTGCAAGTGTACTTGCCTAAAGATTCAGAAGTAACGCTTCTCGAAATTACCAGTGACGGCGGTGGCGCGCCTCTTCTTGTTGACCTGAAAACGGTGCAGAGACAAGGGACGGGTACAAGCGTTAGCCACCCTGACCATCAGTATCAAGAGTTTGTTGGCATCGACTTATCTTCGCTACCCGATGGAAACTTGATTATTCGCGTAGCAGGTACAGATACTGCAGGTAATACCGTCACAGCTCAATCATCAGCTAGTTCGAACTATGTATTAGACACAACAGCTAGTGCGAGTGACGACAGCAACACGGCAATCGAAGATTCTACAATTCCAGTATCCGGTAACCTACTAAGTAACGACGCCGATGCCGCTACTGTCACGACAACTGGCGACATTCAAGGCACTTACGGACTATTCCATTTAAACAAAGACGGCAGCTATACCTACACGCTGGATAACCAACTGAGTACGATTCAGCAACTTAATTCTACATCAACGCCTCTAGTGGACAGCATCACTTATACAGCAAGCGATAGCCACGGAAACCTTACAACCGCTCACCTTGCCATATCCATTCAAGGCACTGATGACAACCATCCACCTGCGGTCACAGGGCAAACCGTTTCTACAAATGAAGACACCTCCAAAACATTTACGACCAGTGAATTTGGTTACAGTGATCAGGATGGCGACGCATTGCAGTTCGTGACTATTAACAGCATACCGAGTCATGGATTATTACTTCTAAACGGGAAAGCTGTAATCGCCAACCAGCAAATCAGCAAGGCTGAATTAGACGCTGGCCATTTAACCTTCACGCCGATCAATAATGAAAACGCCACCAACTATGCGCAATTTACGTTTACTGCGAATGACGGTCATCAAAACTCGGCAAGTGCAACGATGATATTGAACGTCAATGCAGTGAATGATGCACCTATCGTTGGCTCGAGTTTCATTAGCTCTTTAGAAGATAAACCTCATGCGTTCACCGCTGCAGACTTTAAATATTCCGATATTGATGGGGATGCGTTAAACCATATCACGATTACCAATGTCGCCCATGGCGTGTTAACACTGAATGGCGCCACGGTGAATGTTGGCGACGACGTCAGTGCATCCGATATTTCATCACTCATCTTCACCCCAACTCACAACTATTTTAGTTCTAATACCAACGGGCTGGGTGCGGTGCAATTTACAGCAAACGATGGTCATATAGATTCAAAAGAAGGCTCTATATTCATTAATATTGCTGATGTTGCTGACCCTGCAACATTCGGTGGAGACTCCACAGGGGCGGCACAAGAAGACACAACACTTCAAGCGTCAGGTACGTTGACAGCGAGTAACCCTGATGGAACAGCTGGGTTTATCGCGGTTCAAAGCGGTGTGGGAATAGTAGGAAGTAAAGGTTATGGGCATGCGCACATTGATAGCAATGGCCACTGGACTTACGACCTTTACAATAAACACCCTATCGTTCAGCAGCTCGGTCAAGGGCAAACCGATACTGAAACCATCACAATTCAGTCTGCAGATGGAACGCAGCACGATATCGTGATCACCATTACCGGAACCAACGACTTACCGACAGTATCAGAAAAGCCGCAAGCGGGTCATATTACAGGCCAACACTCAGTCGATGAAGATTCGAACCTAAACCCTGCAGGCCAGTTAATAATCAACGACGTAGATGGAGACACAACCAGCGTTGCACTAGATCCAACACATAGTGCTGCCTATGGCCATGTTGTCTTTGATGCGCATAGCGGCACTTGGGTGTATCACTTAGATAACAGTAACCCTACAGTTAATGCCCTCAATGATAATGACACGTTGCAAGACAAGTTTACCTTGCTTGTGGATGATGGCCATGGCCAAAAAGTACCGCAAGAAATTACGATGACCATTAATGGTCATACCGACCCTGTACCCTACGCCCCACCAACAATCAGTGTCACGGTCGATACAAGAAATACTCACCATGTTACTGCTGGTATTACCCCAAGCACCCTACAAGCTTACGCACATTCTATAAGGGCACATGCAACGACAGTTAGCGGTAGCCATGAGATAAAAGGTCATGGTCATAGCGACATCATCATCGTAAGTGGACGACTTCATGAGGAGGCTGAACTAGAAGGTGGAAATGATATTTTATTCCTAGGAGGAAGACTGACTGATAAGGAAATAGAAGGTGGACATGGTAGCGATACCCTCATTTTAGGTGCTTACAATCGCAATAATGCCCCACGCTTACATGACCATGGTGAGAAAATCAGTGATGGGCACGAAGAGATGGAGCTGGAAAGCATCGAAAACATCATTCTTGGTGACGGTACGGTGCTAAAAGGTCATTTGCCAGCAAACTTCCCTCTAGTCACTCATGACCACTATGAAGTACCAGTTAATATTCAAGCGCACTTATCTTCAGGTGATGAGTCTGTTTCCAGTATTCGACTCACCCACTTACAACAAGGGCTAACACTGCAAAGTAATGGGCATAACATAAATGCTAACCATGACGGCAGTTACACAGTACCGGCCAATGGTCACCTTGTGGTAGTGTCAGATCATGCAATGAACAATGGACATCATTACTTCGAGACAGAGGTAACAACGCACAACTCAGTCACGGGTGTCACCGCTGTGACCACTGAAGACTTACAAGGGCATCTTCAAAGCCATGTAAACCCACCGCCTCCACCACCGCCGCCAGTTCAGCACGATGAACCGGATTCACCTCTAACGTTTGAGGCTTCTGTTACCATCGTAGATGACAGCAATACTCCAAATGAGCAGCAGCATGTTGGTGCCGCTGATTCTCAGCATCACGATGTCAGCCACCATGGTGCAGCCGCTTATCTGGATGCATTGGGCATTACACCCGATCCGACATCGACAACGGTTCACGATCAACCTGCGGACATGGACATCGTACTAGCGCAAGTTGACCATCAAGATGCAACGACACATGACCAAGCGCACTTGGACATGTCAGATGCGCTTGAACATCATGATGCGAACGTCAACCACAATCAAGATGATGAACACCATCATCACAACGACGTAGATGGGCTGCCGGATATTGATCCAAATAGTTAACCGATAACGATACTAAACAGAAGGGAGCACATAATGTGCTCCCTTCCTTTTGGTTTTACTTTGAGAGTGACGTTAAAAATCAACCTTCACGACTAAGGTAACTATCTTTCACCAAACGCGACACTGACATTGGTGTAAATCGGCTTCCAAAGGTATTGGAATACGGACTTCTCGCCAGTGGTAATGTCGACTTCTCCTGTCATGCCAGGCAAAATTGCGAATGTTTCCGGGTTATCTCTAAAGTAAGGTTTGTCGACCGAGACTACGACCTCGTAGAAAATTTCGCCTCGCTCATTCTTGCTGGTTGTCGGAGAGATGCTCTCTACTATGCCTTTCAATGCGCCAAAGCGACTGTAGTCGAACGCATCAATCTTGATACGAGTCGGCTGCCCTACACTCACAAAACCAATATCTCTTGGTGACAAACGCGCTTTAAAGTCTGCTTTCCCACCAACAGGAACAATTTCAACCACTGTCCCACCCGGCTGAATAACACCTCCGTTCTGTGTGCTTGGCAGGCTTTGCACCAAGCCTTGTAGCGGTGACACCAACATGGTGTTGGTCAATTTAGCTTGGCTTGAACGAACTCTAGCATTCAATGCTGATAAGTCAGATACGGCTTTAGAACGATCATCGCTCACTTTAGCTTTCGCTTCCGCCAGAAGCTGTATGATTTTTTGGTCATTACTGTCAGCTTGTCTAATCAATACCGACTTCTTGCCACGAGCTTCTTCGATTTTCTGTTCGATACTGGCCAATTTTTGTCGCATTTCAAGCACACGTAAACGTGAAATGTTGCCCGATTTATAACCCTTTTCTAGTATGTTCAACTCTTGCTTAGTCGCATTTAACTCTTTCTCATAACTCGGCAAGGCCTTTTCTACACTACGAAGCTGCTCTGCAATTTGCTCGCTCTCTTTCTCAAGCACCACACGCTTTTGGAAGTAGAGGGCTTTTTGCGCGTTCAGCTGCGCTTTTTGTTGGCTGACGATCTCTGGGTAATCGACCTCAAACTCAGCAAGGTTAGGCTCACGCTGCTCAAGCAGCGCATTCATACGTTCCACACTGGCTAGAAGCGTCACTTGTTGGGACTTTAGCTCTTCAAGGGCGGTACGCTGGAAAGTGGCATCAAACTCAACAAGCGGCTGGCCTTTCTCTACCAACTGGCCTTCTTTAACGAGAATTTGCTTTAACTTACCGCCAATCGCGCTTTGTAATACTTGCTTCTCGCCTTCCGGAATCACAGCACCTTTGGCTTTGGCGATTTCATCAACTTGAGTGACTACAGACCAAGTGGCAAAAGCAATAACACATAAGGCAACCGACCATGTAGCCAGCGCCAATGTACGAGCCGTATTTTGTGATTCAACAAGTTCACCGTAGCGCTTGCCCTTCTCGATAGATTGTTTAGTCATTAGCGACTCCTTGCTTAGACTCTGATTGTTCTTGTTGGGCTGCATTTTGTTGAGCAGACGCCTCTTGAGTTGACGGCTGTAGCTCTTGAGATAACGGTTGCTCAGATAACTGCGGTTCTTGAGAAGCTTGAGGCTCTGAAGGCTGTTCCTGCTTCGAAGACTGCTCCGGCTCTAATGGACCGGCATAAACCACTGCACCTTCATTTAATACCACCACTTTATCGGCAAGCTTGATTAAATCCGGATCGTGGGACGTGTAGATCACCGTTGCTTCTCCTTTTTTCGACTGCACAAACTCACCAAATATACGTTTAGCATTTGGGTGAGCATCAGGCACAGGATTATCCATTAAGAACATTGGGTAGTCATAAACCAGCGCTTTTGCATCAATGAGGATCTGCGCGACGCTGCCAGACAACATGTCAAAAAGGCTGTCCGGCTGAATACTACTGATGGAAGTATCGAGCCCACCTGATAATGTCTCGAACCAACGCTTTCCGCCCACCATTTCAATTGCAGAGATCATTTTCTGATCTTCGACTTTGTGACCGTCGTTTAGCCACTCTCGAATACTCAGCGTAAGCAAATCAGGATATGCGGCTCGAATGAAACACCAGTGGCGATAAAGCTGCGGATCGTATTGAACGAGGTTAACGCCTTCAAGCTCGACCATCCCGTTTTGGATAGGCTGCAAGCCAGACAGCACTTCAATTAATGTTGATTTACCGCTCCCAGAAGGGCCGGTAATCGCGACAATTTCACCGGCTTCAATATCAAAACTCACACCATTCAAGGCCGGGCGACTCTGTTTGGGATAGCGCAGTGTCACTTGGTCTAATTTCAAATTAGGCGCTACGACAGGTAACGGGTGATGCTGGTAACTGAATTCACGCTCAGACGGCTGAGACAAGATACGGTTCACTTGCAACTTGGATTGATTAAAGCTATTAAAACGCATCGCGCTGTTTGCCAACACCTGAGCAGGACCCGTCACCTTAGATATCAACATCATTGAAGCAATCAAACCACCGGGCGTCATCACTTGTTCAAAAATAAGTCCTATTCCTAACCCCATCACGGCGAGTGTCGAACCCACACCAATGAAATAGTAAATCGAGGTGTACCGACTCTGGAGAACCGATTGATTAAAGGTCACTGTTGAAGCAAGAAGATTGGCCTTTTTGAAGCGTTGAATCCAGTGCTCTGAGAATCCAGCACTGCGAATAAAGGCGAGTTTGGATGACAGTTCATTGGTCATGTTTTGACGATTCGTACCTGCCACTGTCGATTGCATTGAGCGCTTACTGCTAGAGCGTATCGAGCGTTTTGCTAGCAAGTAATAAAGGATTAAAGAGACGACTGGAACCAGTACCAACCACCCGCCTAAAACACCTATCGCAAGTACAAAAATAAGAATGAATGGTAGGTCAAATAACGCATTTCCTAATAGCCCCGATAGCACACCTGAAATACGCTCTGACAACATCACTTGGTTTTGCTGACTAGAAGAAGCTGTTTGCTGATTTTGAGCATAGCTATTACGAAGCAGACGCTGCACAAGGGATTGAGAAATCTCACGACTTACTCGGTTCGAAACTGAAGCAAACACTCGGCTGCGCAATGTTCTCAACCAACCCATCATCACAAACAACAACGCCGCGCCAATGGCGATACCTTGCAACTCATGCCCTGCATCACCACCAATCACATGGTCATAAATCGACATCGTGATGAAAGGAACGGCAAGCGCAAATAAGTTAGTGATAAAGCTGACCAACAACAATTTAGGAATGATGGGACGAAACGCATGTAACCTTTCGCCAACCCAATCAGGAGAGGCCTTCTCTAATGGTGGCCCTTCGATAACGATGCAAAACTGTGGGATCTGGGTAATGTCGTCATTGGCATTAAAGGCAACAAATTGCTTGGATTCTAAATGACCAGAGACCAGCTCATGTTCACCAAGTACCAGTAAGACCAATTTATGTTCACCAACTTCATCTAGGTTGGCAACCAAGCGATAAGGCAGTGCAAGCCTGTCGAACAAGGCAAACATATCGTCGATTGATTCAATGCCATTTTCATCGACCCATTGATGTGCGAACAACTGGATATTAGCATTAACTTCCAACTGCTTAAGAACGGAAAGGCTCTCGGTTTCTAAATGATTCATCACCTCTTGTCGACCGCTGGTATCTGCACGGCTGTTCGTACCTGAAGGGTTACCAATATCTAAACGATTCATACGACGGCCTCCTGATTGCTCTCGCTGTCGACCGTAATAGCTCGACTTTCCACTGTAATGATTCGATTAGCCAATTCGCGAAGCTTCGAATGGTAGCTCACCATCAGTATCGTGCGTCCTGCCTTTACTTCTTCTTCCAACACCTTAGCTAGATTCCCAAGGGCGTCTAAATCAAGTGAAGAATCCGGCCTTTCCAACATGATTATGGGTTTATCACTTGCCAATTGAGCCGCGATATTGAGCATTTTCACGTTACCCATACTCAACAAAGAAGCACTCGTATGGCCAATTTGTGTCTCTAGTCCATCGGGTAATCGAGTAATCTCCTTGGTTAAACCCAAACGCTTTGCATAGTCACTGGCGCTTTGCGTTTTCTCAGGGTCAAAGCCACACAAGTTGTCGAGAATAGTACCCGACACCAACTGCCCTTTAACGCCACAGTAGGCCGCAATATTGGTTACGGATGCGATTGAAACTGCAGCTCCGTTAATGAAGCACTCACCCGCTTTTAGATCATCAATACCTGCAATCGACGACAATAAATGACTGTTGGTGTGGCGATCCTCACTCTCTAACAATATCAACTCACCTTTATTCAGTGTGACATCTGCATGAGCAAGTTCACCGTATCTTTCAACGGTCGCTTGCTTGATTTCCAACGTCTCAAAGTCAGATAAGTGGTTCTCAACTTGCTCAGAATCTGAAGAGTCCGATAGTGATAAGTCACTCAATTTTTCTATTGCCTGATTGGCACTGTGTATTGAATTAAGCTTGATTCTAACCCCAACCAGAGCACTTAAAGGTGCGACGGCTCTGCCCGATAAGATAGAACATGCCGCCAATCCACCAGTGGTTAACTGGCCATCCAACACCCACAAGCTCCCCGTAATCACGAGTAAAACTGACGTGGCTAATGCAGCAAGCTGAATACATTCTTGGGCGAAGGCATTCTGTTCTTCTTCTCTCGCTTTAGACTGAGAGCGAACATTATTGAGGGATTTAAACTGATTGAAGATTCGAGACTCAACGGCCTGGCGTTTGATTCCCTGAATGGTTTGGCTCAGTAAAATCAAGAACGCTTTTCGCTCCTGCTCATCTTGGGAAGCTTCTTCACTTAAGCTTTTAACGCGAATAGAAGATAACCAAACGATTCCAAGAGTAATCAGCCAAACTGCCAAAGGTATCGCCACCAGCTCACCACCGATGTAAGCCACCAAGCCCAAGAAGATCAATGCAAAAGGCAAATCAATAAAGCCTGCAATCACACCACCGGAATACCAATCTTTGACTTTTGATACTGAGCCCAGCCCCTCTTCCACGCCGCCAACACCAATGTGGCGAAGATGGCCTGATGAAGCCGTTGTTACTCTTTCAACCAAGGTTTGATAGGTCGCTTTCTCGGTATTGCTGGCCGCGGCTGACAAAAGCCAAGTACGCACAAACCGGATCAATGCTTCCATGGCAACAGCCAACGCTGCACCCGCCAACAACAAAGTGGCAGTACCGTAACTTTGGTTAGGTAAAATACGATCGTAAATTTGTAAAACCGTTAACGGAACGGCGAGAGAGAGAAGATTTATGAGTAAAGAAGGCAGTAGGACTTTCCCCACCACCCCTTTGTTTTTCATTGAACTTGCGGGCATACACAATCCTTATCCATGCTTATGAAATAAGATTGGTACACCATGTTCAGTATTGCAAGGTAACGGACTGATTTAACGTGTTTTTCAATATAAATATGACACAGATCTTTCTACACAAATCTGTGGCTATACCCGTACCTTAAAAACGCTCGTTACAAGTGCTCCTTACAAACAATTGTCGTAATCCGTTATCGCCTGCTTTAATTTTGAAAAGTCTGAGTTACATAAATACGGTTTCAGCGCTTCAAATTTATCTGAGGGCCACTCGTATATTTTGAATGACATGAGTTCGTCAATAACGGACTCATCAAAGCGGTATTTGACGACTTTAGCTGGAGAACCACCGACAATGCTGTATGGAGCGACGTCTTTAGTCACCACACTATTCGCTGCAACCACAGCGCCTTCGCCAATCGTCACACCGGGCATCACCATCGCTCTCATGCCTAACCACACCCCATCTTCAATGTGAGTGTCACCTTTGCCAATGTAGGCATCGTCGATGACATCCATAAATGGATACAGCGAAAACCAATCAACTCTGTGTGTATGGTTGCCGCCCATCAAAATCACGACCTCTGCGCCAATACAGACATAATCACCGATATAGAGTTCGTCGATTTCCCATCGAGGCTCCCACTGGCGGCTGACTTCGTCGCCGTGTAAATAGCGCACTACCGATTGTTCAAAACCATTATCCCAGCAATCGCTGTAATAACTGTGTTGACCTTTTACATAAATATTGGGGTTGGTTACGACTTCATGCAGCAACTCGAATTTGGACCAATGCTTCTTTTGCATTTTTACCTCTGAATGATCTATTTAGTTTTATTCGTTAACTATCAAAATGTTCGACGATGCAAATCCAAGGTGCACAAACTAACGCCCTATAAACACAGGGTTCACTGGGATGAATAGTGAGTATCACGCTTAAATCATAGCAATGTCGCTAAAACTAAAGAGACGTCAGTGGATTCGAGGTTGCTTAAGAAGAGGAAGTAGTTTCAAAGTTTGCTCAGTTTTTATCGATAACTTGGTGGGATAATTTACAGACGTAGTGTATCTGTTTAATCGCGCCAATTTGACAGGAAGATGTGATTAATAAGGTTTCAAATATCGTTTCGTAGAATACGGCATGAACAAGAGCCTGCGCGATTACACAGGCTCAAACTTAGACTCGGCTATAAATTTCGGCTCACGCTTGGAGCTGGGTTCAGCGACTACATTCGAGCAAGCTGTGCTTTTCTGTCTTTATCCACCACACAAAAGTTACCGCGCTTAGTACGGCATTTAGAGCATCGTTCGCATTCAACAGGGCTTCTATCCCCTTCCTTCCAACGCTTAACTAAATGGGGTTCAGAAAGCAGCGGTCTTGAAAGCGCGAAGTACTCAATGCCCGTGTTGTTTACAATCGCTTCGATAGCATCAAAATCCGTTAGGCCGCCAACCGTGATCACTGGGATATTAACGTCTTGGCTGATCGCGTGACCATACTCATGGAAATAGCCTTCAGCTTGAATGGTAAAACCATCGTGCGACTCGCCAATCATAGTGTCTGCTTTACCATGAATATTACCTGACACGACAATGCCATCCACGCCCACTTGTTCAAGCTTTTTACACACAATACGTGTTTCCTCAAAGGTGACGCCACCTTCAAAAAACTCCGAAGCTGTAAGCTTAACTAAGATAGGGAAATCATCACCCACCAGCTTACGTGTCGCGGTATAGATCTCTAACAAAAATCTCATGCGGTTTTCTAAGCAACCGCCGTATTCATCTTCACGTTGGTTGTAATAAGGGCTTAAGAACTGGTTAATCAGGTAAGTGTGAGCGGCATGAATTTCAACGCCATCAAAACCTGACTTCTGTGCTCTTAATGACGCTTGAGCAAAGGCATCAACAATGTAGTTGATCTCGCCTTTGGTCATCGCTTTGCCTAGTGTTTGAGTTCCTTTTTCTGGAACCTCACTTGGTGCATAGATGACTCGTTCACCAAGATCATGTGTGGTTTTGGTGCCACCATAAGCCAACTGCATCACGATTTTAGAGTCGTTGTCGTGCACCAGTTGAGTCAGCTTCTGATACTCTTCAATGAATGAATCGTTATACATACCCATCATGCCCGCATTCGGCTTTTCTTCTTCAACGATGTTCGCGTAACCCGTCACGATCAGGCCGACTTCACCTTGAGCCAACTCTTCGTAGATAGCGTACAGTTTATCTGTCATATGCCCATCTTCGGTGGCCATATTTTCCCACGTTGCACTTCTCATGAAGCGGTTCTTTAGTGTCATCTTGCCAATGTGGGTTTCTGTAAACAAAGTGCTCAAGTGTCTTCCTCTCAAAATCGTGTTACGCGAGTTACCCATCAAGCATGGGCACTGATTCAGGCGGATACTACAGAGAATAAACTAGGGAAAACTTAATCTAGATTAAGAGAGCGCCACTCTCAGATGAGAAAAAGGCAGAAAGAGACAGCAAAAGATGAGAAAAGAGAAATTAGAGAAAACTGAGGAAGCAAACAAAAGCCGCTTAGTTTAGCTAAACGACTTCAGGGATTTATAAGCTTATAGCTTTATAGATTTATAGATTTATAGCTTGAAGGCTTTACTAAAAATCAGACTTAACAGCGTTATCCATATTGAACCGTAGGATCAACACACTGATAGGTCTGCCCAATGCTCGCTTCATTGGTTAACAAGGCTTCAATAAGGCGCGCCACTTCTTGTCTATAAATCACACCATGAACTTCGACCTGCTGGGACAGCTCACCGTTGCCAGTCTCCTCGCCGTCTAACAAGCCACCCGGACGTAAGATGGTGTAATCCAGAGAACTCGAGTTTAGCCAAGCTTCGGCCAACGACTTTTCACGAACCGCTGCGCCAAACCCTTTTCTAGATCGCTCCGACAAATACTGCCAAGAGTCACCACAACCTAACGACGTTACCAGCACAAATCGAGCAATACCATTGGCTTCAAGCGCATCAGTCAGATGTCGGTGTCCAATGTAATCAACGGGAATGTCAGCTCTGAAGCTGCCCATACTAGAAACGACCAGTGTCGATTTAGGTAACTGAGCGACCACAGATTCAAGCTGTTCTTTATCGGTAGCATCACAACGCAGTGTGGTGATACCAAGTTCAGCCAAGCGCGTGTTCTTCTCTGGGTTTCTCGCAATCGCTATCACTTGATAATCTTGTTTGTGAAAATGCTCAACAATTGCAGCACCCAGTCCACTTCCTGCTCCCCATACAACGACCGTACTCATAAAAAACCTCATAATATTCATGTTGTAGTGATACTAACCAGACAATTTAAACCGTTCCTTTATCGAGATCAACAAATGAGAATAAGTCTCAATATTATTTTTATTTTTTTGCTGGCTCTCACTAATCCGCTCAAAAGCACGTCCACTTATCATAATTAGACATTGGTTAATTGAATTGCCCAAACATGTCTACTAAAGTAATTTTAATACAATGACTTAGTCTCGGTGGTTATGAAAAAAGAACGCATTCAATACTCTTTCGACGTGTGGTTATTTATTCCTGATGAAGACAAACTCATCATGAATGATGAAGACGTGATCATCGACAATCGCTTGTCCAAGCTACTCAACTTTTTCTGCCAAAACCCTAAGATCGTATTCTCACGAGATGAGCTGATTAATGAAGTCTGGAATGGCTCAATCTTGACGGATCAGGTGATCACGCAAGCCATTTTTGAACTGCGCAAAATACTCAAAGCGGCTGAACGACATTCAATGGGACACATCATCACCGTGCCCAAACGCGGTTATAAACTCGATGTTGATGTCCACAAAACCATCTTAGTACCTGCAAGTGTCACCACAAATACCGTGTCAGTTGCAGACATGAATCATGCACCTAATGCTTTTGGTTCCTTTCCTTCAACTCAATCAGACGCACCAGATACATCGCCAGTTTTGGATGAGGATAAAAAACAACAAGTTGAACCAAAAGCAGAATCGGTTACTGGTGAGAACCTAATAAGCGATCAAGGCTCAGAGGCCAAAACCGTACTCGAAGAATCTGAAGAGAGTTCAATCGATGCAACCTCAGAAAAACCTGCTTCACAAGAGCCTATTCAGCCTATTGATCCGCAACCTAGCGATTCGAGCTATGTCGATCCAAGCCATACCAATTCGAGTACAGCACAGTCCGTTCAACAGCCACTTGTAAATAAGACGGCTAACGACAAACAAGCGCCTATCGCAGAAAATAAACCTCAGAAAAGAACGTCTCGTGCTGTGATGTTTGGGGGCGCTATAGTTATTGCGCTTGGACTTATTTGGTGGACGTTAAAACCGACCAGCCCTACATCGGACGCCTTCGATTTGAGCAGTTTAAATACCGCCGCTAATGAATCAAACCAACCACTCGCTTACTCAAATCAATCAACGGAACAAAATCGTCTTAATCAAACAGCAGACAGTCAAAACCTAGATGCCCACAAAGCACACGAATCTGTGCACTACTTATCTTTAGAACCTAGATACATTTACGTAAGTATCGATGACAACTTGAAGACGGATGCCTTTAAGCGTGGGATCATCCATAAATTAATGAGCTACTTGACCACCTATCGCGATTTCCGTGTCGTAGTCGATGAAACCTTGGTGCCGAATTCAGCCAACGTGATCAGTTTCAAGAGTGAAATTGATGGCGACAGAGAATACCTTGATATCACCTACTTCAACCGAATTTCTAACTTCAGACACCTAGGTCGAGATTACCTGATTGACCCAGCTTCACTCCACACGACCATGCGTTCAATGCTCGATGATCTATTGGATTCATTTAATTTGGATATTCAAAAATCGATATTGAAGCAGCAAATCTCTGAGTTACCCAAACAAGAAGAGGCCTTAAAGCTCACCCTTGAAGCGCTCGGGCTCACCTTCATGACGTTAGACAGAACCGACACCTTGTCTAAGATCGCTCAAGCCAATGAGCTAGAACCCGACAACCACTTCGTTATGTCGAACCGTTACATGTATGAGCTTGCCGACATTTTTATAATGAGATCGAAGAATAAGAATAAGCAGGTTGAAGCGCTCAATAAGAAATTCAAAAAACAGTTACTCAATGCTCAGAACAATGCTAACTCTTATCGAGTCTATGACGCGTTAGCAGCCTACTTCCTCACTGAAGATAACCCTGACCAAGCCGAATACTATCTAAGCTTGATTCCGAGGAATGAATACAGTGTGATGTCTATGATTATCTTGGCAAAAATTGAAGAATCTCAAGGCAACCCTTCAATGGCGGAAGAGTATTACTATGAAGCGATATTAGAATCTGGCCACCCTGTGGTTTTGAAAGTCGCTCAAACACTGTTTTTCAAAAGTAACATCACCGAGATTGAATCCAAATTAGGTATCAACCAATGATTAACAGCTCTTAACTATTAACTATAGGCTATTAGCCGTTAGCTATTAATATAGCAAACACACCGCTTACTCAGGCGGTGTGTTTTTGGGTTCTCACAGAAATCAGTAATCGTTAATCGTTAATCGTTAATCGCTCAATCGTTGATAAAAAAGCGATAACCGCTATAAGGCATTGGTTAGCAGAATACCGACACCAATTCTTTCACTGTTGTAGTCATAATCAATCAAGCTTTCTCCATAGCCTTTGTAGTACTGGACATACCCTTGTAACCGGCCATACAGAGGAAAGCTGAGTGATGTCTGTATTCCACCATACCCGGTTTGAAAGTTGTAGCGACCCAATGCTGAAACCTCAAAACCATCCCATTTGTAGGCGCCAGACAATTCATAGTGACCGAGATAATCTTGAATATCAGGGTTATCATCGCTACTGCTCGATTCTGGGATTCGATACCAAGGCTGGAAATAAACCGCAAAGTCATCTTCGGTATACCCTAGTCCAACATAAGCGCGGTTCCAGCTACGACTAAGCTCTGCCGTTCGTCCGTTAGATTCATGCTCTAAACCCAAACGCGAAAACCAAACACCATCAGCTGACTCGATGTTCAAAGGCGTTTCGTAAAAGATCTCTGGGCGATAGTTAGTCTCTCTAAATGGTGCCGAGATATCAGAAGAGTACGCCTGCCAAAATGATTTGAGCGTAAAACCAAAATAGATTTTGTCCGCTTGATTAAACACACCATCATCAACCACTGGAATTTTTAAACTTAACTGCAGTTTGATCTCTTCATCGCTGAGGTCATCCGCTTTACCTCCGAATCGCTCATCCCCATAGGGCTGTGTATTCACGTTGGTCATATGAGTCACTGGCAAAATGTAGTTCAAACGATAAGGCGTTATAACAAACGGGTTATCTTCAGTTGTGTACTCCATCTTCAATCGCGGGACTTTAGACTCAAGTGCACTTTCGCTGATTGAGTCTAAACCGACTTCGCTGGTTTCACCCGAGAACTTATTTTCGGGTGTTTTGTTTGATGTAACGGCTTCTTGGGATGCGCATTGCTGCTTTAACCACTCAATACTTTGTTGATTGGTTGCTTTGGCCAATGAAGACAAAATACATTGCTCATAGCTTGCTCGTTCATCAACACCGCCAGTATTGGCATACGCTGAAGCATTCACAGCGAGGCCGATAACCAGTAGAGCAAGCGTGTTTTTGTGTCCAGCTAGCCTTTCACCAACCCCAAGGCGTTTACTAGCGCTGTTCTGTTTACGAGCTCGCATCACTCTACCCTTGGTCTTTATCTTGGTAAGTCACTTCAAACGCAAAGTCGACCGCTTGCTGAGTAATTTGCTCAACGTTTTTATCAAGCATCTCGATGGTGATTTCTGATTTGTCGTTCTCAAGTACGCCATTATCGTTCACGACGAAAATACGGCGACCAATGAGCTGAGATGAATCATGATCTTTCAGATCCACACTCGCCAATATACGAATAGAGCGATCACGAGTACCTGCTGCGTATTTTACAGCGCCGATAACCGAACCTACTGGGATAAACTCAGTCACACGCATGTCTTCAGGAATGTCATTGATATCATATAACTTCACGCTAATATCAAGCTCCTTGTTCTCCAAAACTACGTTCTTGTAGCCCTGTAATTTCTCAGCCAACTTCTCATCCATTTTCTTATGGATCTGTGCTTTAAATTGAGACTGAACCTCCTTTGATACATGCTGATCAACACCCGAGCTTTTCATGCTAACGGTTGTAAATTCAAATTGATTAAAGTGAAGTGACGCGCTGTCTTTCGCTATCCAAGAAACGCCTTTCCTATCATCATCAAACTGGCTATCAATAAAATAATGATTTGAGTCGACGCTCTGGATTTCTTGTTTATCTGGCATGTTGCTTGAACAGCCAGCAGTGAATAAAACGAACAATGGGAATAGGTAATGTAGTTTCATGTGAACCTCTAGTTTTCTAAATTTTGAGTGCACGAATCCCTGAGCGATAAGGCTCATAAAATGGGACTCGTGTTGATTAAACTTTTATGTTTATTGGCCGCGTAAAGTAAGCAGCCAGATAACGGACTAAACTTCTTGCTCTTGCCCGCGGTGATCCGCAGCCAAGTAGGTGTATATCGTTGGTACAACGAACAGAGTGAACAATGTGCCCACCGACATACCAACCGTGATAACCAAACCAATCGAGAAACGGCTTTGAGCACCGGCTCCGCTTGCAATGAGCAGCGGTACGACACCGACAACCATCGCAGCTGTGGTCATCAATACTGGTCTCATTCGAACAGTCGCTGAACGAATAGCGGCCTCGCGTCGGCTACATTTCAATTCCTGTTGCATTTGGTTTGCAAACTCCACAATCAGAATACCGTGCTTACTGATTAAGCCTATCAAGGTCACCAGCCCCACTTCGGTGTATATGTTGAGCGTATCAATGCCCAAATACAGTGGCATTAAGGCACCAAAGATAGACAATGGCACACTGGTTAATACCACTAGTGGGTCTCGCAAACTTTCAAACTGAGCCGCCAGCACCAAGTAAATAATCACAAGAGCAAGGAAGAACGTCGTAACCAGTGAAGAGCCTTCTTGTAGGAACTGTCTCAATTGGCCTGAAGTGTCCGTCGTATAAGACTTAGGCAATATCTTCGCTGCCCCTTCTTCCATCACTTTATAGGCTTCACCGATACTGATTCCTGGCATCATTTTCGCTTCAATCATGGCGCTATTAAGCTGTTGAAACTGATCCACTTTCGATGGCTGTACTGATTGGCTAATTTCAATCAATGACGCCAGCGGTACCATCTCATTGGTGTTAGAGCGTACGTGGTAGTTCTTCAAGTCATCCCAAGAGTTACGGTTCTCGTTAGGTACCTGAGTGATAACTTGGTAGCTGCGCTGATCCATCGAGAAGTAATTCACGAAGCCTTCACTGATAAAGCGAGACAACACGGTACCGATGTCTTGTGCGTTCACGTTCATCTGAGCAGCTTTATCGCGGTCGATGCGAATCTCTACCTGTGGTTTATTAAAATTCAGGTCGTTTTGTACATAGATGAATTTGCCACTCTTCTGTGCGTACTCTTTCAGTTTTTCAGCGTACTGATAAAGATCCTGATAAGAACCCGTTGGCGTTTTCAGAACCATCTGGAATGGCAAGCCTTGCGGTGTGCCTGGCAAGTCAGGTGGAGAGAAGGTGTACACCTGCAAACCCGGTAATACAGAACTCTCTTTTTCGAAACGTTGCATTACTTCTTTTGCTGTTGCTTCGCGCGAATCCCAATCTTTCAAAACACCCAAGCCAAAGAACGCATTGTTGTTCATGTAACCGTTGTCTAGCATGGTCATTTCGACTTCATCGTTCTTGCTGATAGAGTCAATAAGAGCCGGAGTAAAGTGGCGAATGTAATCGGTATTCGCTTGTGCAGGACCTTGCCCCATAACAATCATCACGCCCTGATCTTCTTCAGGTGCTAGCTCAGATGAAGTATTCATAAACATGAACACCAGACTGATCAGTAACGTTCCTACCACTGGCCAAATATAAACACGGTTGTTCAACACATGTTCGAGCACTTTTCGGTAGCGCTCTGTTACGCCTTCAATCACTGCATCGATCTTCTTAACCAATTTTCCGTCGAGAACCGATTTATTAAGCAGTTTTGAACACATCATCGGCGTTAGTGTTAAGGCGATGAAACCCGAAATGAGTACTGAACCCGCCAAAGTGAATGCGAACTCAGTAAACAGCTTGCCGGTGAGTCCTCCCATGAAACCAATCGGCGCATACACTGCGGCCAATGTAATGGTCATCGCGATAACCGAGCCTGCAATTTCACGGGCACTGTCTATTGCGGCCTTAATTGGGCTGGTGCCATCTTCTAAGTGACGAAATGTGTTTTCTACTACAACGATGGCATCATCAACCACCAGCGATATTGCCAATACCATGGCAAGCAGCGTCAACAGGTTAATACTGAAGCCCATGCTCAACATGAAGAACATAGAGCCAATCAATGACAAAGGAATCGTTACAAGTGGTATCAACATCGCTCGCATTGAGCCCAAAAAGGCGAAGATAACGATGACTACGATCAGTGCGGCTTCGATTAAGGTTTTTGCTACTTCATCAATTGAGGTTTCGATAAACTTAGTCGAGTCATAGATCACATCCGCTTTAATACCTTCAGGTAAGCCTGCTTGGATCTGCGGAAGCAATTCGTAAATGCCTTCAACAACGGTCAATGGGTTCGATGTTGCCGTATTACTGATCGCCGTTGATACGGTAGTCACACCATTGAATTCAACGTCTGAGTCATAGTTTGCTGCGCCTAGTTCAACCGTCGCCACATCTTTTAAGTGCACCAGTTGCCCGTCGTGCGCTTTCAAAGCCATGTTCTTGAAATCGTCTACTGAACTTGAATCGGTATGGGCGTTAATATCAACTTCGATATAAGGGTTTTGCAACTTGCCCGCCGCACTCACAATGTTATTTGCACGAAGCGCGTTTTGAACATCTTCAGCCGTCAGACCATATGAAGCCAGCCGTTGTGGGTTCAGCCAGATTCGCATTGCAAAATCTTCTTGCCCCAATATGTCGACCTTTGACACCCCCTCAACAGTAGAGAAAGTCGGCTTAACTACGCGGCTCACATAGTCCGAGACTTGCTCCGTCTTCAATGTGTCACTCGAAAATGAAACATATAAGATCGGAGATTGAGACGTCGATTTAAGAATACTCGGGTCCAATACACCCGACGGCAGCTTATATTTCACTTGCTGCACGAGAGACAAAATCTCGGTCAAAGCACTATCCGACGGATACCCTAGCTTCAAATAAACCGTGATAACCGACTTACCCAGAGCACTATCCGATGTCATGTAATCAATGCCCGCTGTTTGAGCAATTTCTGCCTGCAGTGGCTGCGTCACATACCCTTGAACGCTGGATGCACTGGCACCTGGATAACTCGTTGTAATGGTAATAACGCCTGTTTCAATTTCTGGATATTGACGCACTTGCAGTGAGGTGAAGGCTTTAAGGCCTAACACCAACAGTACAAGGCTTAATACCGTAGCCAAAACTGGACGTTTGATAAATACATCAGTAAATGTCATGGGAGTTTCCTAGTTACTTTGCTTAGTACTTTTGTCAGTAATCAACGGATGTTGGTTATTAACCAGAACCCATCCACTATTCTTGAGTTGGTGTTGGTTTGAAGTCACAACCACATCCCCCTCTTTCAAGCCCGAAACCACGCCAACATAGCCACCTTGTTTAGGGCCGACTTCAACAGTGCGCTGCACAACCTTGTACTCGTAAAATGGTGATGCATCGTTGCTCGAATGTTCGCTGGCCTTTTTAGTCGACGTATCCAACACAAACACGGTGTTTCCGTATAAGGTGTAACTGATCGCAACAGAAGGTACTGCCACGATAGTGTCCGATTCTGATGTGATTAACGTAGCGTCGACATACATACCCGCCTCTAACGGCACGGCTTGGTTAGCCATGGCTCTCAATTCGATATTGTGCGTGTTGCTGTCTGAGCTCGGTTCAATGGCAGAAATCGTGCCGTGAAAGACTTCGTCGTTCGTTGCTTCTGAATAAAACTGTAAATCTTGCCCTACCTTCACATCGTGTAAATAAAGCTCTGGAATAGAGAAATCGACATATTGCTTTGATTTGTCTTCCAGCTCGACAATCGCTGTGCTTGAATTAATAAAGTCACCCACATCGATATTACGAATCCCAACGCTGCCAGAAAATGGCGCTTTCACTTTCATGTAGTCAATTTGCGTAGCAATATATTCCAGCTTTGCACCTTCAGCATTAAATTGAGCTTGTAGCTTATCAACCGAGTTTTTTGAAACACTGTTATTTCTAAGGAGCAATTTATTTCTCATCAATTCGACTCTTACCAATTCAACTTTGGATAGCTGGCTCTTATAGTTGGACTTCAATAACGCATCATCCAATTTAATAAGAACATCACCCTTATTTACTTTCTGACCTGAAGTAAAGAGAATCTCTTTTACTTGGCCTGACATTTGGCTCGTCACATCAATAGATTGATTAGAATGAATGTTACCAATGACTTTTAAACTTTTGTCCCAAGTATCTTGATTTACTTTTTCCGTTGTTACAGATATAGCTGGCAATTTAAAATTAGCGACCTTCTCTTTGATCATTTCACCTTTTACATAATGAAAGCCAAATACAAAAGACAGTAATATAAAAAGAGCCGACCCGACAATAACGCCTTTATACTTACTCATGTGTTCACCTTGTTTTTTAAGTCTGGTCATTCTACCTATCGACACTGCCAATAAATCAAACTCATATAACATCCACCCAATCTTATATAAAATAAAAATCAAACCTTAAAAATCAAATGCTTAAGATAAAAACATCAATCGGCACTCAATTTTTGTTTTATTGCTATTTTATTTGAACATGATTTATCTATTTTCTCGATCGATATAATTCTCATCGTTCCTTAAACAAATAAACGAGTTAACTATGTCGAATCAAATTAATCACACTAAAGTCGCTATTAAAGAAAAGATGAAACGTATATATGGAGAAGATGTTACCCATAAACATAATAAAGACCATTTAGAATATAGAGAACATCAACCCTCTCATTCTGGTCAACATGGTGGCGACCCAGAAGGTCATAAGCATTTAGTCAATCACCATTCTGATGGTCATCATGATAAACATCACAAAGATAAAATGCATGACCATAAAAAACCATCGCGACTGCATCATAAAAAGTAGAAGACTGGATGAAGCCCAGATTATTAAAAATAAAGCATTAGATCAGTTCATCAACCAAATGTTGATTAATGCTTAATCAAACGTTAAACCAAATTAAAAAATGAAATAGCGAGTCAATGATGATGCTATTTCATTCAAGGATTACTATGTCATTTATTATTGAACAACTTAGAGACTATCCGTTTATAGCGCTCTTTTTATCACTCGGTCTCGGTTACTTAATCGGTAAAATTAAAATCGGTAAGTTTGAATTAGGTGGAATCGCAGGTTCACTGCTTGTTGCTGTAGCACTTGGTCAGATCGGCGGTATCGCGATCTCTAACGAAGTAAAAAGCATCTTCTTTGCTTTATTTATTTTTATGGTGGGTTACAACGGCGGTCCGCAGTTTTTCTCGTCATTCCGCCTTTCATCGCTAACACGCTTATTCGCTTCGTTTGTGATGACGTTTGTAGGATTAATCACGGTTGTGTTGCTCTCTAAATGGGCAGGACTAGATAAAGGTTTAGCGGCGGGCCTTGCGGCTGGTGGCTTAACCCAATCGGCAATCATAGGTACTGCAGGTAATGCTATCGATCAGCTGAACCTAGCGCCAGATGTCACCTCAACACTTAAAACAAACGTGGCTGTGGGTTACTCGATCACCTACATCTTCGGCTCTCTTGGTCCGATTCTAATGATGTCACTCATTCCAATGGTAATGGGTTGGAACATAACCAAAGAAGCGAAGAAGCTTGCGGAAAAAATGGGCGCAGGCAGCAAGCAGCTGAACGAGGGTGAATTCTCTGCATTGAATCGCGTATCTTCTCGTGCTTATCAAGTGACCGCGAACTCTATGTTTGTTGGAAAAAGTGTTGTCGAGTTAGAAGAAGCATTCGATGCCGACCTCACTATTGAAGCGATCTACCGCTCACAGAAAGACACAGAATCAACGTTAGATTTGGCGAAGAACCCTATTTTAGCGGCGGATGACAAAGTTTACCTAACTGGTCTGACTCAAGCATTTCCTAAAGTGACCTCGCTGGGTATCGAACTCGGTGAATTTAGTGAAGAAAGCAATGTTGTCCAAACACAACAGAAGGTCGTACTCACGAATAAGAAACTAGCGGGTATTACGCTACGTAAGCTTCACGATGAAACGAATGCACGTATTCGTCGTGGTGTTTATATCACTCAGCTATCACGCATGGGCCATGATATTTCGACTTTGCCAGAAACCGAACTGCACATTGGTGACGAAATCACCTTAGTTGGACAAAAAGAAGACATAGCTAAAGTCATCAAAAAAATTGGCTACAACAGCCCACTGCCTAGTGTTACTGACTTCGTAACAATGTCTTTCGGCATGGTGCTTGGCTATCTGATTGGAGAGATTGGTTTCACTATCGGTGGTTCTCATATCGCTCTAGGTTCAGGTTTAGGTTGTCTGGTTTCCGGCCTACTTGTGGGCTACCTAAGAATGCGTACACCTCGTTTAGGCAGTGTTAACCACGGCGCAGCCAACTTTATGCAGACATTCGGCCTTGCAGTATTTGTTGCGGTTGTTGGTATTAATGCAGGCGCTCCAGCGCTGACGGCAATCAAAGAGAATGGCGTAACGCTTTTACTGCTAGGTGTGTTGGTCACTCTAATTCCTCAAGTACTGACGTTCCTATTCAACTACTACGTACTCAAAATCAAAAACCCAGTAGAAGCGCTAGCGGTTATCGCGGGTAGCCGCAGTGCAAACCCTGCATTCGCATCGCTACTAGAAAAAACACAAAACAGCACACCAGTACCGAGTTTCACGATGACTTATGCGGTTGCCAATATCTTCCTCACCTTATGGGGTCCGATCATCATCAACCTAATTACCAAAATTTCGTAATCAACATCGAATCAGCCAATTGATGATTCAACTTATTAATTAACGATTTAACACAGTAGCTAGCCAAGCAGGCTAGCTGCTCAAAGAAATTAACTTACTTATCTATCCAACAAGCTTGGATCTTAAACAAATTTAAAGAGAAACGACTATGAAACGCACAGATGAAAAACGCCTAGAAACACTAAGCCCATTCGAAGTAAAAAACACACTGATCGACCTTGCTCAGCATTCACATGAAAAAACCATGATCAACGCTGGTCGTGGTAACCCAAACTGGGTCGCGACAGCGCCACGTGAAGCCTTTTTCCAATTAGGTATGTTTGCACTAGAAGAATCAAAATCGAATTTCTCAGGGTATGAAGGCTTTGGTGGAATGGGAGTTCAACAGGATATTAGCCTACGCTTTCTTCAGTTTTGTGAAAAATACGAAGACCAAGAAGGTATACAATTCCTCATTGAAGCCTTCCAGTTTATTACGGATCAATATCAGGTAGACGGTGATGCGCTTATTTATGAATGGGTTGAGGGGATTCTAGGTAACAACTACCCAGTGCCCGATCGTATGCTCAAATATTCGGAACTCATTGCTCGTAAATACATTGAGCAAGAAATGGCGGGGTCGCAGCCATTACCTGCTGGGAAGTTTGACCTATTTGCTGTTGAGGGTGGCACAGCGGCCATGGTTTACATATTCAACACGCTAAAGAGTAACCGACTATTGAACCCTGGTGACACCATCGCGATTGGTGCGCCGATTTTCACCCCGTATATTGAAATGCCAGAGTTAGAAGATTACGCGCTCAACAAAGTAGAAATCATGGCGGATGAAGCGTCTGCGTGGCAAATCCCAGACTCTGAATTAGAAAAACTGAACGATCCAAGTGTTAAAGCTTTCTTCCTCGTTAACCCAAGCAACCCTGCTTCGGTTCGATTAAGCGATGAGACACTCTATAAGATTGCAGAGGTTGCTAACCGCCGCCCTGACCTCATCCTTCTTACTGATGATGTTTATGGCACTTTCGCTGATAACTTCACATCACTAGCGATGCTAGCTCCGAAGAACACGATTCTAGTGTATTCGTACTCTAAGTACTTTGGTGCAACAGGCTGGCGTTTAGGCGTGATTGGCGTACACGAAGACAATAATTTCGACCGCATGATTCGAGATCTTCCAGAAGACACTCGAAGCACGTTATCTCAGCGATACCAAGGCATTGCACTTGAGCCGAGTAAGATTAAGTTCATTGACCGTTTAGTGGCAGACAGCCGTGCAGTAGCACTGAACCATACCGCCGGTCTTTCAACACCTCAGCAGATTCAAATGACAATGTTCTCGCTGCTGTCTTTGATGAAGGATGGCGAAGAGTACAAGCGACTCGCAAAACAAATTGTGCGTCGTCGCTACCACACTCTAATGCAGAAGAACTTAGCCGCGCCAATCGTTGCTGAAGGCGATCAAACCGGTGCGTTCTATTACGTGGAGATTGATCTCAAAGAGATTGCTCAAACGATTCACAGCAACGATTTCTTCACATGGTTAGAAGAAACGTATGAGCCGCTTGATTTCTTGGTACGCCTTGCAGAAGAACATGGCGTGATTGTGATGCCGGGTGCGGGTTTTGATGCGCCAACGTGGTCTCTGCGTGTGTCTCTCGCGAACCTAGAAGAAGCTCAATACGCAAATATCACTAAAGCGATGAACGCGGTAATGCAGAGCTATTTTGAACGTTACGAAGCGGCTTGCTAACACGACCTCAACACTAGAAAGCTCATAGAAAAGCGATAAATTCTGAGTGTAGATTCCCTAAATTAGTGAGCCTACACTCAGTTCTTTTTATCTAAGACGATATATGAGAATAACTATTTGAACTCATAGGTGTAAGACGCACCAACACTGTTATTTTCACCAAAGTCATCCTCAGCAAAAATAGTGAAGAAGTTGAATGATTGAGCGTCACTCAACTTGTAGCTAGCACCGACGCCTGCCCAATACCCTGAATAATCATCAGAGCCCATTGAACCGCCACCGAAGCCCATGATAGACCATTCATCAGTAATCGTTTTTAAGCCAAACGCACCAATGTAGCCACCGTGTGTTGAACTCGGCATCAACACATAGTCAGAACCAACATTATCGTCATCGAAAACAGCTACTTCGCCGTCATTATAGCTGTAACCAGCCATAGGGAAGATTTGCCAACCGAACGGCTCAATATCGAAATAGCTCAGTGGTATAAATGTGCCAATACTGTAGTTGTTCTTAAAAGCATCGTTGTCATATTCAGAACGGCTAAAGTTGAAATTCACGATACCCATCGGCAACAGCCATGAACCGCCTAATCGCCACTCTTCACCGTCCGCATTGACACGAGCATTGATCATTCGCGCTTCATCTAAACCAATAGAGCCTGAGAACTGCAAATCTTCGTTATAAGCAACGCCAGCTTTTGTCACGATTTTAGTCGGATCATCAGGGTGCTTCTCTTCAGCAAAAGCACCCGTCGAACCAAGCATTGCCGCAGCAACAAGTAATAGATTACGTAATGTCATTAGAAGGTCGCACTAACGCCAACGAAGTGGATACGGCCATCGAACGAACCATCAACCATTAGACGATCCATTTCAACCGAACCCAAGTCAGCGTATTCGTAGAACACATCGATCAAGATATCATCCCAATACGTTGAAGCACCTACTGAGTAGCGATACTGTTCGCCAACAGGGAGGTCAACCCATTGCATTGACGGATCATCTTGTGGCGAGGTCTCGTAAGAGAAGCCCGCTTTTAAACGCCAGTCTGAGTTAAGTTGGTAATCAGCACCAACCGCAAATTTCCAAACATCATCCCAATCGCGCTCTAAAGTCTGGCTAATCGGCAGATTGCCGTTTTGGTTTGTACCTAGATCTAAAACCGTACTATCCCATTGGCTCCAACGGTGAAACTGGATGCTTGCCAATAAATCTAATTGAGAATTCAATGCATAGCTTGCACTGACATCAACTAGTTCAGGAACATCAAGACCAGTGCTTAATGAACGCTGTCCACCAGTAAACACATTTACGTCATTGTTAAATTCATGTTCGAGCTTAGAGCGATAGCTTGCCCCTAGCTTTAGTTTATCTGTTGGCGTGTACATTACGCCAAGGTTATAACCATAAGCCCAGTCTGTATCTTGCTTAGCTGTAAAAAGAGAAGATGACTGTTGTAATGCAGCCCAACTCAATTGAATACCCGCGCCAACAGACCATTGTTCGTTAATTTGGTAGCTCAAGGCAGGATTCACTTGCATTGCAGTGAGCGTGATATCTTCTAGAAGGGCGGCGCCTGCCCATTCACTGCCGTAATCGAGGCTAGAACCACCAACAGCGCCAAGCGCAATACCAAGGTGTAATTTGTCTGTGACTTGATGCGCGTGGAAGGCACCAAATGAGGGAAGAACTGAGTGCCCTTTTCCATCATCGCTAGAATCTTGGTTATCTTGATATTTCATCTCAAGATCGAACGCCATGGTATTGATCGTGGTTTTGCTTTCACCCATGTGAGACATGGTTGCTGGGTTAGTCCACATCGCCGCGGCAGAGCGAGTGTAAACACCGTCACCAGCGCCGGTAGTACCAGCATTGGCGACGACAGCTTCTTGTAAAAACAA
Source organism: Vibrio sp. SG41-7 (assembly GCF_014164465.1). Taxonomy (NCBI): domain Bacteria; kingdom Pseudomonadati; phylum Pseudomonadota; class Gammaproteobacteria; order Vibrionales; family Vibrionaceae; genus Vibrio; species Vibrio sp. SG41-7. The sequence goes on from NZ_JACJFF010000039.1 coordinate 34,921, forward strand.
ACCACTTGCGAAAGCATTTAAGCTTGTAAAAATTGCGGTGGCAGCTAGCGAGTAAATAAAAGTTTTGTTCATCAGATTGCTCATTTAGCCTTAGACATTAAATTGCTCTAAGGTTACCGCAAAGCCCCATAAACAAATGGAATATCCGTTATTCCTGTACAAACGCTATTTGAACTTTCTCGCGACGTATGGACGTGGCTTGTCTCGATGAATTTCACGTTGAGCAGCGATTGCTCTATTCTTGCCTAACCCTACCTTTATCTGATACCAGGTCTCGTAAAACACGGCCATGCCAGGGCTTGACCACCAAGTCTTGTTGTAGAGTTTCTTATTAGCAGCGACGACATCTGGCGACCGATTCGCACACTCAAGTGCCAACGCATAAGCTTCAGCGTAAGGGTCTTCGGCAATCTTGGTTACCAGGCCATAGTCTTTCGCTGTTTCACAGTCGATCTCTTTACCGGTCATCGCCATTTCTAAGGTGTGATCTTTACGCATTAACTCTCGAAATGCGATGGCGCCTCCCATGTCAGGAATCAAACCCCATTTGGCTTCCAATATCGAGAAAGTCGCGTCTGGACTGGCCATCCTAAAATCACCACCACTGGCTAATTGAAGGCCGCCTCCCCAACAACGACCATGAATCGCAAAAATGACAGGACATGGGATCTCTCGCCAACCAAGCGAAAAGTGCTGCGCAGCATTAGGTAATGTCGGTAACCATTTGAACAAAAGCTTCATCGCCCCAACTTTACTGTTCAATAACGATTTAACATCTAAACCAGAACAAAAATCTGAACCACTGCCTTTAACAATAACAGCTCGAATATCTCTGTTCTTCTTGAGCTCACTTATCATGTCATTAACGGCTTCAAACATTGCCATATCAATAGCATTGAGCTTATCGGGTCGATTCAACACAACCGTCGCAATTTGGTTTTCATCGATAGAACAAGTAATACGATCGAGGTTTGGCATGGTGGCTACCTTATAAGTGGTCAGACCTTTAGGTTATACATTTTATTAACATATGCCAAACTTGCACATTAAGAAGCGAGACATGTGTTGCTTAACACCGCCCCCTTACACAAACGACATCAATAAAAAAGCAGTGATGGATCGCTCCATTCACTGCTTTTCATTCGTATCTTTTTCGCCAATAGCTTTGATTACCAGTAGTTTTGAATACCAATAGCTTTGATAGTCAAGGACTCTCAGTTTTGGGAGAAGCTATGTTCTTCGAGATTTCAATAACAAGAATATGAAGTAACTGCCACCAATAATTGAAACTAAGGTGCCTGCTGCAAGCTGCGCTGGGAATACCACCACTTGCCCTAACCAGTCTGCGAATAGCATGAGTGCAGCACCAATTAAAAACGACAAGATGATCTGCTCTCGAACCAAACGAGCCCCCACCATTGCAGCGATATGCGGAGCTAACAAGCCAACAAAAGCGACTGGCCCCATGGTGGTTGTCACGACCGAACATAAGATCGCAACAATACACAACAATGCCACGTAGGCGATATTGATATTCAGCCCTCTGGCACTCGCGAACTGTCGGCCAGTCGCAATTAAGGTCACCCAACGGCTCAGTAACAGAGCAACACCAATACAAGCCGTTATCACGACAGCCATTATAGTGGCAGACTCAGGCTCCACACGGTAGGTAGACCCTGCTAACCAAGCCAATAATGTGTATTTCCCTTCACCCACTCGCGTTAGAGAGAATTGCACCAAAGCTTCCAATACCGCGGTCAGCGAAATACCAGTGAGGATCAAAATCGATGGCGCGAACTGATGCTTCTTGCCAAGGAACAATAACAAACAGAGTGCAATCGCACTGCCCAGAAACGCAACCCACGGGCTTAGCGAGTGAATCGAATAGCCCATGAATAAGCTACTGAAAATCAACGCCAGAACCGCACCCGCCGACACACCAAGAATATCTGGGCTTGCGAGCGGGTTGTAGACCAATCTTTGTAAAATCACACCCGCCACCGCTAAGCCGCCACCAGCGAATATCGCGGTTAACATTCTAGGCCAACGAATAGACCATTCAAATGCGTCTGGAATCACAAAGTAGCCCATATCAGAAGAAGGCTGAGACAATGAACTCAACGCCAGCAACCCGAAAATCATCGTGCCCAATAAGAAGTAAGCCAAAGATGAAATAGACTTTGGTCCTTTAGGCATTGAGAAAAACAGCTGATCTTGAGCAGACATTTGCTTGCGAGCAATAATGATCAAAGCTGGAGCACCAATCACTGCGGTTGCCGTCCCTGTTGGAATCATATCCAAAGACCATTGCGCCAAGAAGATCGCCAAGCTGTCAGTGACACACAGCAGTAACGCACCTAATACACAGCTTGCGATGAGTTCAGATTTCGCCTTTAGAAAACCGAGATGCCTAGCAATGTTCGGAGCAATCAAGCCGATAAAGCTGATCACGCCCACTGAGGTAATCGACACAGACACCAACCAAACGCCAACCGCCATCAATACAAAGAATGTCGTTCCGATGTTAAGGCCACGCGCTGCTGCCCCTTCTGTGCCGATGGAAAGCAGAGTCAGAACTCGTGGCGCCAACAAGAATATGGCAAAAATCGGCAACAGCTTAGGCATCAACCACAGCACTTGTTCCCAGCCATTTTGCCCTAGGTCGCCCGCTCCCCATACAAACAGATTCTGTGCGTACTGGTCGTTAAGCAGAATAATCGCCGTTGCAAATGCCCCTAGCAATAAGTTGACCGCCATACCCGCCAATACAATTGGCAAGCCGCTCATATTTTTGATGCCGACAATTGAAACAATCAGCCCCATCGCAAACAGCGCACCGACTAGTGCAAACCAAACTGAATACTGAGCGACCAACATCGGCGCGACCACATTCAGAATAACCAAACCAAGCCATGCACCCGATGATGTACCGAGTGTCAGTGGAGACATCATGCGATTCTGCGTCAGTTGTTGAAACAAGCTGCCGATGGTGCCAAGTGTGCCGCCAACCAAGATTGCCATCACCAAGCGAGGTAAATTGACATAGGCTAACGCCATCAGCTCGAATGAATCATCGACCATTGAGTTGAATGTAGCGATGTCACTGATCTGTGAGACTTGCTGAAGCAACGCACCAATAGGGCCAAATTCCGACTGCCCTAACCATAAATGAACAAGGGCAGCACAAAGCAACGCAGCCCCCATCATAAAACCACTGGATTTCATTACTGCTCCGCTAACGTCAGCAGCGATTGCGCCATGGCTTCTGCGTTATACAAAATCGACATGGCACCGCCGTAACTCCAACTTGCTGCGACTGGGCTAAATTGACCATTGCGAACGAAAGGCATGCTCTTCCAAACCGGAGAACGATCTAACTTGTCTTGATACGGGAAAGGTTCAAAGTAAAGTGCAATACCGTTCTTCACGTTCTTGAGCTCGGTCATGCGTTTTTGACTGATGCCCCACTGACTTGCAGGAAGATCCATCGCATTATCAAAGCCAAGCTGCTCAAGTGCATATTGTGGAATCGAGTTATCGCCATAAATGAACACCGATGTAGTGCTCGCAAAACGGAAAGAGGTCACTTTCGGTTTGTCGCCCGGATACGCTTTATCTAACTCAGCTTTTAGAACAGCGATACGCTCATCCATTGCGGCCAGCTTTTGGTTCGCTTGTTCTTCTTTACCAAGCAACTGGCCGATCTTCTTGAAATTCTCAATAGCAGCCGCTGCATTGCTGTGCTGTTCGCTGTACGTTTGGTAGTAAAGCACGGGCGCAATTTCAGAGAGGCGACCTTGGAGATCTTTCTGCGGTGAAGCGATAAGAATCACATCAGGGTTTAGCTTCTTCAAAGCAGAGAAATTAGGCTCAGTTCGAGTGCCAATGTCCGCCACGCCTTCTGGAATCGCAGGTTGAACAACCCAATCGGTATAGCCAGCGATATCAGGCACTGCCACTGGTGTTACACCGAGTTCAATCACTTGTTCAGCAATGTCCCAGTTCAGCGCAGCCACTCTAACAGGCTGAGCTTCAAGGGTTTTAACACCCTCACTGTCTTCAACTTGAAAGTTGGCCATCGCTTGAGCTGATAACAACAAGCTCAATGAGACAATGAACGAACTCACTTTAGGAAAACGAGAAGTAAAATAGTTGGCTTTCATATAATCACTGTCACTTTTTAAGTGTTTATTTAACGACAAAAGCAGCCTACACAGGCTGCTTAGATTTATGTATTCAAATGAATTAGAACTCGTAGTTCACGCTGAGTTCTACTGACTGCTCTGCACCGAACCAACAGTTCGATTGGTCGTAGCAGGTGTAGTACTCTTCATTAAACAGGTTGTTAACCAGCAAGTTAGCCGTTGCACCTGACAGAGTTTCACTTGCTTCCCCTAGGTCATAACCTACGGATAAATCGACAACCGTATATGATGGTACTTTTCCTTGAGTATTCGTTGCATCCATCTCCATTTCACCCATGTAACGAGCACCTGCACTGAAGCGAGTTCCTGATAAAGCACCACCATAGACATAGTAATTGCTCCATAGATTAGCGGCATGTGTCGGTACATAGATTGGTGTAGTGCCTTCTAGATCTGGGTTCGCATCTTCAGTCACTTCCATGTCGACATACGTATAGCTCGCATTAACATCCCAATCTTCCGTTACAAACCATCTGCCTTCGACTTCGACACCTTGAGAACGCACTTCGCCTAACTGAATCTTAGAGCGATACGTTGGATCCGATGGATCGGCAGCAATTGAATCTTTCTTAGTAATGTAAAAGTATGATGCTGTAAGTTGCTGTGCCATATCAGCAGACAGGTATTTCACACCGAATTCGACTTGCTCACCCAGCTGAGGTTTCAACGAGTTACCGTTAATATCAGTACCAGCAGCTGGTTCAAAACTCGTCGCGTAACTTACAAATGGAGAGATGCCATTATCTAACTCATACAAAGCACCTACGCGGTAAGAGAACTGATTGTGATCCGCTTTTTCTGTGCCATCGCTTGTTGGGTAAGTGCTCGTTTTATCGTCACTCGCTTTGAACATGTCGTAACGTCCACCAGCAAGTAAAACCAGCGCGTCGTAGCGAACTTGATCTTGGAAATACAAGCCCAGTTGCTCGGTCGTGATGTCGTGGGATTCACGGTAATTCTCTTGAAGCTGACTTTTATCCAAAAGGTCGTTATTTGGATTGTATGCGTTGAAATCACCGAAACTACTGTTTGCATCAAACTCTTTGTACAAAGAGTCACCTGTTAGCTTTAGGTAGTCGACACCGAATAGTAAATTGTGCTCTAAGCCACTAATTTCGACGCGGCCTGAAACTTGGTTATCGATAACAAAGCTTTGAGAGTCTTCATCCGTGCTATACACATTTCGAATTAAGCTACCAGTTGCGGCGTTAAAATTCGTACCGCGATGGTAGGTGTTTTCTTGATATAGCGACGCATCGGAATAACGAGCGTTCTGAAGGAAAGTCCAGTTGTCATTGATTTGGTGGTTAATTTTGTAACCTAACATCAAGACTTCACGTTCAAAAGTACTCCAGTTCTTGTCGCCCATGGACACAGATGGATCACTTGCCTTCAATACTTCGAGCGGCATTGCAGAGTTAGTACCCATTGACGGATCATTCTGATAGTAAAGATTGAAGTTAATAAGTGTTCTATCAGATACCTGCCAATCTAGCGATGGAGCAATCACATAACGCTCTTCTTCAGCGTTATCAACTTGGCTGTCTTGTTTACGAGCGAGTGCAACTAAACGATATGAAAAGTCACTGTCACCTAACTGACCTGAAGTATCAATTGACGCTTCCATCAAGTTTCTTGAGCCTGTAGATACACCCACTTTTGTCGACCCGTCTTCTTGCGGTGCCTTCGCGATCATGTTGACCATACCACCCGGCGGCATCGATCCATACAACACAGACGTAGGGCCTTTAAACACTTCAACTTGCTGAATCGCAATAGGGTCGATCTGAGGTTGCAGGTTCCATCCAGTCAGGAACGGCAGAATCAAACCATCGTAGTAACTCTGATTGTTACTAAACCCACGAATCGAGAACGTATCGTACATGGTTACTGATGCGCCCTTTTGCTCAGTCACAACACCCGGCGCGTATCTAAGCGCTTGGTTAAGAGACTTTACACCTCGTTGCTCTAACTGTTCTTCATCAATGACTGTAATACCTTGAGGTGTTTCTTCTGGCTCAAGTGCCGATTTAGTTGCTGTATTACGATAGGCTTTACCCATAATAGTGACAGTTTCTACATTCGAATCTGCCGCAGTAACGGTTTCTTCCGCCAATGCTTGCGCTGAGAACGCAGTCAGCAACGCTACTGCCAATGATGAATACTTAAAACGAGTGTGAGTGGTCATAATTCCCTCGGTACCAATGCTTAATATAAATAATAATAAATCTCATTTGCATTGTATGTATCTAGAGGTGGGATAATTAACAATTTGGTGCAAATTCAAAAAGAACTTGACCTATTTTTAGTAGAAAACGGTCAATTGGTGATTAAAAAGACAATTGACCCTATTGATAGGAAGGCTTTGCTAGAAGGGAATGACGAGGATATGACTACGATTTAATAATAGGGATCCAGTACTCCATTTCTGCATTAGCGGCATGAGCTTGATAGCCAAATGGGTACACTTCAAGCTCATAACCATCAAGACCACGATAGCCGGAACTTGGCATCCAATTCAGCACAAACCAACTCAAGGTATGTCGCAGGTTCTCGATAGGCCCGCAGTGCTTCACCACCGCATAGGTTTGCTTGGGGATGGTCAGCACTTCTAACTTTTCAGAAATTAAACTCGGTAGTTGCGGGATTGAAATTCCTTCCTGAAGTTCTACCCCTGCCCAATAGTGAATATTAGTCCCGTCAAAGCAAGACTGAGTCAGGTCAACCACGCCAATGAACTGGAGCACGTTGTCGTCAGGGATCTCAACTTCACCTTCTAAACGTGACCATAGCTGAGGGACTTTCTGAGCGAAGTCTTGCGTGAGTGAAAACAAACCACTGATTTCAGATGTCATGCCTTTCACTAGGAAAGACTCTCTTTCATCAATGCGCACTTCCACAAAGCTTAACGCCCCTTTTTCAGAAGTACTCGCTGTTTCAGATACTTGTATCGGCTTTCTTAGTCCGACTCTTTTGCCTGCTTTTCTATACTGACTTGGGCTAGACCCAAACATCTGCTTAAACGAGCGGCTAAAGCTTATTTCTGAATTGAACCCGAGCCCAAGAGCAATATCTATCACGCGCTCTTTTCCATCAAGCAGGTGTTCTGCAGCTTGGCTTAACTTTAGCTCTCTCACATAGTTAGCCACAGTAAGCCCTGTTTCGGCTTGAAACACTCTTTGAAGCTGCCAACGAGACCAACAGCTTTGTGTCGCAATATCTTCTAACGATAGCGAGGAGCTAAGGTTCGAATGGATATAGGTCAAAACGCGACTGATACGACCAAATGCAGGTGTGTTCATATTTAAGCTTTCATATTCTCTATAGTTAGCAGCGACATATTCGATTCACCAATACTTTTATCATTTAAAGCGGCTTTTATCACTCAAAAAAAGAAGCACTCATGTGTGTTCTATAAAATGACCAAAAGACAGAGGCACCGAGTAGATGCTCCATTTTGTATGGTTATCCTCGATTATGTCCGTTATGATAACGCTACTGATTCTCATTTAATGGTTTATGATGCTTTCCCAGCTGCACAATATTATCACTCGTCGGAGAGCCCCGTCTCTACATCAGAAAATCTTCGCTCACTCAAAACAAGTGACACCTTATTTAAGTGGAAGCTTTGGTACTCTGCATAGCAAGAGCATTGCAATAACGAATGATGATAGCCATAAAGAAATCAAACGAGTTTACGATGGCCTTGCACAAAGCCACCCTGAAGCAGGCAAAGCCTATTGGTTAACCCGAACGTGGGATCTGGTTTGCTGGCAACCAATCTACGTGACCTTTATATCTATCTACGGCCTTCACTCACTGCCTGATATTAAGAACATCGGCCAGTTTAGGTACAAAGAATTTGTCACAGGCTACCGTTTCTTTAACGGTGATCATCAACACGGTTCACCAGAAGAACTGATTCCACAAGCAGGCGAAGCTATTCTTGCACTCACAGAGTTTTATCGTAGCCAGATTAGTGAGTGGACACGTATTCGTCCGGGGTTTACCAATCATCTACTTGCTGATCTGTTACTAGGCAGCTTGATAAAACTACAGCAGCACGAGCCGAGCCTAACCAACGATTATATCACTGAACAAGCTAAGCTTTGGTTAGAAGCATGCCAGTTAGCTGAAAATCATTTAGACAGCCTTAAAATAGACGCTGATTCGGGGATGCTAAAACTGATCAGAATCAGCTGCTGCTTAGTTTATAAGTGCGACTCTAGAAAGTATTGCGACGATTGCCCAAGACACCCCGACAACAAAAAAACAGCTCAATAACACCCTCTATTTTTAAAAGCCAATAAAGCTCGTTTAATTTCACTGAAGCGCTTTATTGGTCTAGGCACAGGACTGACATGTTTCAGCTTTCAAACATCAAAATTGTTCGTGATGAACGAACGATTCTCTCAATCGAAGACCTCACGATTCCGACCAACGAACTGACCGTCGTTCTTGGCCATAATGGTTCAGGTAAATCTACACTCGTTAATTTACTCTCAGGGCAGATGTCACCGGATCATGGCAGCGTGGAACTAGACGGCGCTTCCCTCTCTTCATTCAAAAGCAAAGACTTAGCCAAGCAGATTGCGTATTTACCGCAAAAGCTCCCAGCCTCTGCTGGCTTAACAGTCGAAGAGCTGGTTCGTTTAGGACGCTTCCCATGGAGAGGCGTACTAGGTCGTTGGAATTCAGAAGACAAATCGATTATCCAACAAGCGATGGAAAGAACCGGTGTCACTGAATTCTCACAAGCTTTGGCGGATGATCTATCAGGAGGAGAACGTCAACGAGCATGGGTCTCTATGTTATTAGCTCAGCAGTCACCGGTATTGATCCTTGATGAACCGACCTCTGCATTGGATGTTCATCATCAATTTCAGCTAATGGGCTTACTGTCTGAACTCAACAAAAAAGAAGATGTTGGGGTGATCGTTATTTTGCACGATTTGAACCTAGCGCTTCGTTACGCGACGCACATTGTCGCCCTGAAAAAAGGTCAGATTGCGTTTGAAGGCAGCGCGGATAAGTTACTCGATGAAGAGGCTTTGTCAGCACTGTATGAGTCCCCTATCCGACTGATCGACCATCCAGTTCCAGCCAATACTGCAGCAAGTGAGAAGGTTGCAGTCGTCTGTGAATAGTTCGGGCATTTTAGTTTAAATCTAAGCGTTAGGC
>NZ_JACJFF010000003.1:0-40933 GCF_014164465.1 Vibrio sp. SG41-7
GTGCTTGCAGCCCCAACCCGAGCATAAAAATATCAGAAGAATTCAATGTGGCTGGACCTTGTATTGGAGCCTATTTAGGAGGTGCATATTTTAACCCAAATCCACACAAAACGTCGAAGAGCCAAATTAATCTTAGCGGCTCTTACGATTGCCTCAGTTACCGGCATCGCATCAACTTCAGCTTTTGCATCAAATGAAATGTATGCACTAGGCGGTTTCGGGATGGATGATGGCGATGTCGGTGGCCAATTCACATTTGGTAGCCAAATCATGCAAAGCAAGTGGTATGTTGAATCAACGTTGCTTGTTATTAGCACTGATGAAAAGGATCTTCAAACAAAGCAAGAGTTCGATTCTTTAATGCTTTCATTAACACCTATGTATAAGCACAGCTTCAGCGAAAACTTCGCTGTTTATGGTAAGGCGGGCGCTTTTTACGCACACTCAGATACCAAACTGGTTTTCCTATCTAGCGATAATAATGAAGTCCACAAAGGGTCCCATGGTGATTTTGGCTTAACTTACGGTATCGGCGCAGAATACAAGTCACTAAAACCAGTTTTCGGCCACTCCAAGTTTGTGACTCGAGCTGGATTTGATTGGTATGAGTTCGGAGGAAGTACTGGTTGGTATACCGCTGAGTCAGTACTAAGTATCCAAGCAGGCTTTACCTTTTAATTGAGTAGAAAAAATGAGTAAGCCTCTTGTTAGACGAGGCTTACTTCGTTACACATTTTGGTTCAGACTACGCACTCTTTCTTCATGATAGTTAAGCCAGCTTCGAGAGTTTCTGTCCAAGCTTGTTCAACGCTTTCATCATAGTGAGGATCGTATTTTTTAACCGTATTGAGTAACGAATTAAACCACTCGTTGAGCTCAATCTCGGAAATATCCAGTCCTAAGTCTTTATGCCTTTTACCCAATTTCTTTACTGAGTTACGCACGCTCGGCAGACCAGCAGAATTATAGATAAGAATGATCGAGGCTTTAAGCATCTTGGTTTGCTGCTCTAACCCTATCTTTTCAAAACGTTCTGAAAACCTTGGATTATGCTCGCAAAAATCCACCAGAAAGCTCTCCAAAAATTCTTGGTCAATCCGGCAGCGCTCAAAGCTTTCATAAAACAGTTCGTTCGGTTTCATCTAGCAAGTCCTTTGCAATAGTCAGCAGGTTTTTAAAATAACAGGTTAGTTCAGAGCAGCGATAAACTAACTCCGAACTATCAATACACTCTAATTATACGCCACTGTGGCATATTTTAAACGATGGCATAAGGCGAACTGTGGCATAAGGCGAACTATGGCATAAAGTGAGTTGCACAGATCTTGTTTCCATCAGGATCTCGCAAATAAGCCATGTACAAGCGACGCTCGTCAGAACCTCTCGCTCCGGGCCCGTTTTCAATGCTGGTACCGCCATTTTCGACGCCAACTCGATGCCAGTCATCTACAACTTCAGGAGAAGACGCAAGAAAACCCACCGTCATGCCGTTGCCGTGAGTCGCAGGCTGACCATCAATCGGCTTCGTTAAGCCCAACACACCCGTTTGGCTAACGTAAACACAGCGCCCTTTAGGATCAACAGAGCCTTCGCTATAACCAAGCACTTTCATGATTGGGTCATAAAAAGCCTTCGCGCGTTCAATATCTTCGGTACCGAGAAAAACATGGCTGAACATAACTAACCTCTTCTTTTATTGAAAGAGCCACCTAAACTAGACCTATAATTCGTGTTTGTCTAGGCACGCTATTCGGTCACAACTGTTGCTTAACCCATTGAGCAAACACCTGAAACTTAGTTCGCTGCTCCATGCCTTTCGGGCACACTAAATCATACCCTTTGCCCGATTCAACGCTCATAAGAGGTGCGACCAACAAGCCTTGTTCAATCTGCGGTGTCATAAACTCTAGCCGCCCTAGTGCCAGTCCCATCGATAATATCGCCGCATCCATCGCCAAGCGGTTATCGCTGTAATAGTCACACTGAAGTACGCAGTTGGTATCACTTTGAGCTTCATACAACCAACGCTGCCACGCAGTGATATCGCCACTGTGAATGAAGCGAACATCGTCTAAGTGTTGTATGCCTGGTCTAGTTTGAAGTGTTTCGCGTATTCAGGGCTGCACACAGGAGTTCTTACTCCACTGAATAATCGCTCGCTGTAATGGTTTGGGTAATGGCCTTCGCTATAGAAAATTGCCACGTCATAAGGTTCAAACTGGAAGTCTGACTGGCTCTGTTTGGTTTGCAGTTTGATGCTTAGATTCGGATACAAGCGTCTGAATTCTGGCAAACGTGGCATTAACCACGAGGAAGCAAAATAAGGCGATGTCGCGATGTACAACTCCCCACTTAGCTCACCCGTTTGAATATCCATGAGTTCGGAAAAGATAGACTCAAACGAGACGTTCAACATGGATAACACGCGCTGACCTTCTGGCGTCAGTTCGAGCTTTCTTGTCTTGCGCACAAACAGGTTGAACTTCAATTGTTGTTCGAGTTTTTTAATGCGATGGCTGACCCCTCCCTGCGTTAAGAAGAGCTCATCGGCGGCAAGCGTAAAGCTTAAATGTTTAGCCGCAACACTGAAGGTGTGCAGCAGTGACAGCGTTTGTTGGCGATTTTCGAACAGCCCCATGCATTAACCCCACTAATTCATAAGTCGTCATAACTGGTTTGTCGGTGTATGTAACCATCATATAAATTAAACCAAGTAATCTACAACATAAAATGGTGAACAGCATGCAACAGAAACAAAAACTCAAAGTAACCGTGATTGGTGGTGGCTCAAGCTACACCCCAGAGCTCATTGAAGGACTGCTCAAGCGCCATCACGAATTACCTATCTCTGATCTGTGGTTGGTCGATATCGAACAAGGCATGGAAAAAGCAGAGATAATCGCGGCGCTCACCAAGCGAATGATAAACAAAGCAGGCTGTGAGATTAATGTTCACCTCACCACGGATCGAAAATCAGCGCTGAAAGACGCGGATTTTGTTTGCTCACAATTTCGCGCCGGAAGAATGGAAGCCAGATTACGTGACGAGAGGATTGCTCTGAAGTATCGCATGATCGGACAAGAGACCAATGGCTTGGGTGGTTTCTCTAATGCTTGCCGAACCATTCCGATTGCGCTCGAGATAGCGAAAGAGATGGAAGTATTGTGTCCGAATGCGTGGTTACTCAACTTCACCAACCCATCAGGCATGGTAACGGAAGCACTGATTAAGCACTCAACCATTAAAACCGTTGGTCTATGTAACGTTCCCGTCAATATGGAGCTAGGCGCGGCGAAAATGCTCGGTGCAGAGCGTAAAGATGTCACGATGCAGATCGCTGGCTTAAACCATCTAGTGTGGGCTCGTAAGGTGCTTCATAAAGGTGAAGACAAGTTGGCAGAACTCATCGAACAACTCCTTGGTGGTAACGATCAAATGATGCCAAAGAACATTCCTCCTTTTGAGTGGGACGCTGAATTGATTCGTTCTCTGAACATCGTTCCTTGTGCTTACCTACGTTACTACTACCAATCCAGAGACATCTTAGACAAAGAGTTTGCTGCGTCTGAAAACAGCACCAATCGCGCAGACTTAGTTGCCAAGGTTGAACAACAGTTGTTAGAGATCTACAAAGATCCCATGCTCGATACCAAGCCTAAATTGTTAGAAGAACGAGGCGGTGCTTACTACTCTGAAGCGGCCTGTGAGCTGATGAGCAGTATTCACAATAACAAACGTTCTATCATGCACGTTAACACTCGCAACAATGGTGCGATTCAAGGATTACCTGATGACTGTGCGGTAGAAGTAAGTTCGGTAATCACCAGCAGTGCAATCCTGCCACTGAACGTTGAACCTTTTGATAGCGATACGCTGCGCTTGATTCAGCAGATGAAAGAGTTTGAAACCTTGACCGTTAAAGCGGCGATGACGGGGGACACTGCAACAGCAAAACGTGCTCTGATCTTAAACCCTATCGTCGATAGTGGTTCGCATATCGACGAGGCTTTGCAAGAAACCATTCGCGAGAACTTAGACTTCATGCCTGCGTTCGCTCATCGACTCGCTTAATGTGGCATTTTGTTAGCAGCTAATAAGCTCGGTGATAACAAGCTAATGAGCTCAATGACAGCAGAGCTAATTCAAGATATTGAATCCAAATCTTTTAATAAGAGGTCATGATGAAATTGATACTCAACGCCGATGATTTCGGCCTCACTGAAAGCGTGAACCATGGCATCGTTGACTGCTTCAAGGCGGGGTTGGTTAAGTCGACCACCATCATGATGAATCAACCGGGTACACAGCACGCGATTGAGCTCTATCATCAAGGTTTAGTCCCTGAAGTTGGCTTGCACTTTACGGTCACCGCAGGCAAACCACTGACTTCACCAGAGTTAGTTCCGAGCTTAGTCGACGAACACGGCCACTTCTTTAGCAACGTCACCCTGTTCGATAAATCAGACGTGAATGAAGATGAGGTGATGCTCGAACTCAACGCGCAATATCAAGCCGCTGTCGATGCCGGTTTAAAGATTAACCATATCGACAGCCATCACTTTGGTGGTGTATTTAAATCTCTAAAAGCAGCGTTTACCCGCACAGTGAATCGCATTGGTCTTCCAGTTAGACGAATCGATAACATCCTAAGTGGCCAAGATGCACTGCGAGTGCCAACGCCAGACGCTTTCGATATGCGTTTCTTTGACGAAGGCGTATCGCTGAATGGCCTGCAAGATTTATTGCTGAGCTACCAAGCTATGATGCCTGACGGTGTGCTTGAGTTAATGTGCCACCCTTCATCAGTGGCAAGTGAACAGCTTAAGTCCCTATCAAGCTATAGTGATAAACGCGTCGAAGAGCATCAACTTCTCACTAGCCCTGCGCTAAAACAGTGGTTGGCTGAGCATCAGATTGAGTGCATTGGATTCAACGATCTCAGATAGTTTTTTAATTCAGGGCTACTCAACGATCCGTTGTGCGCCCTGTCCTTGGTCATGCAGAATATCTTCAGGGTTCAACAAGTGGCATTTCTGCATACTCAAACACCCGCAACCGATACAGCCGGTTAAGTTCTCTTGTAGCGATTTAATCTGCGCCATTTTACTGTCGAGTTGCCCCTGCCACTTCTTAGCAACGCGCTCCCAATCTCGCTTAGTCGCGGTATGGTTCATCGGCAGTGTCGATAACTCTTCGGTGATCTCTTCCAGCGTGAAGCCTATCGACTGCGCGACTTGTATCAATGCTATTCGTCTCAACATCGCCGACTGATACCGGCGCTGATTTCCGTTAGTACGAATCGAAGCAATCAACCCCTTGGTTTCGTAAAAACGTAAGGCCGAAGGAGCCACGCCACTACGCTCAGCCAACTGGCCGATGGTGAGGTATACGATGTTTCTCATTGTTACACTATCCTTGAGATCATAAATATTTAAAGCTTACTTTAACTTTAGAATAGCGACCTATTGTTACCTTAACCAGTTAATGTCCTTAAACTTTGACAACGGGCGCAATGAAAAGAAACCACGCAAATGGCTGCTTTGTTTTATTGTGGTGTTCTCGCTCTCTAAATCTGACTCATGATCGATTTCAAGTTCTCTGCTATTTCGGCATTGATGATCTCACCCGTTTCTACATTAAAGTTGTCGTAGAAACTTGGTACCGACATCGAGCCCTTCACATCTGCGTCAAAGTAAGGTGCCGAGTTTACCGCAGACGACAACACAGAGCTTGCGCCACCTGGGCCTGGTGATGTGGAGAGCATAACAACAGGTTTGCCTTGATACACTTTCATGTCGATTCGTGATGTCCAATCAAACACATTCTTAAAGGCTGCGGTGTATGAACCGTTGTACTCTGCAAAAGAGATGACCACAGCATCTGCTTCGCCAATCTTGCTAAAAAAGCGCTGCGCATGTTGATGGACACCGGACTCTTTTTCTCTGTCTTCACTGTAAATGGGCATCTCGAAATCATTAAGATCGAGCACCTCTACTTGCGCGCCCTCAACTAAGCTTGCGGTGTACGCTGCCAATTGTTGGTTAATCGATGCTTTACTGTTGGTCGCGCCAATCGCTAATACTTTCATTGTTGATCCTTGTTCATTTTTCTCACCTTTTTGCACTCATGACTTCAATTACGGAGCTCAAAGTTCATAACTGAAGATTCGTAACGTCTGTTTGATAACATCAAAACCTGCACTAGGCGACAAGGTGATAGATTGTGTTTTTAGATTGGGGACGATGATAGAACTTCAAGTTAACTTGAGGTAAAGCGATATTTTCAAAAAATAGGAAATAATTTAAAAACACTTATAAAGCAGTTAATTACGAAAGGTTAAACATAGGTTAGTATTACACAGACAAAAATAAGCACACCCAAAATACAGTGAGTGTGCTTGATCGAAATACTATTTACTTAAGTTGATTTAATGGACTGACACCAGAGTAAGCGACTCCGGATAGCTCGGCCATTTCGCGATTCCATGTTGCCAAATCGTGAGGATTAAATTGATTCAAATGGTCGTGACCACATGCTCTCGCCATCACTTGCATCAATTCAGTCGAGGCTTCGAAGAAGTTCTTCAATTGATTCGAGGCCTTCTCGACATTTAACCGTTGGCGTAAATCGGCTTTTTGAGTCGCGATGCCCGCCGGGCAATTATTGGTATTACACATTCGGGCAGCAACACACCCTATCGACTGCATGGCACTGTTCGAGATAGCGACACCATCTGCGCCAAGCGCCATCGCTTTTACGAAGTCCATCGGAACACGAAGCCCACCGGTAATGATTAAGGTGACTCTGTCACTTACGCCTTGTTTATCCAGATAGGCTCTGGCACGAGCAAGCGCTGGAATGGTCGGCACACTAATATGGTCACGGAACATTTCTGGCGCCGCCCCAGTACCACCGCCTCGACCATCCAAGATGATGTAATCGGCACTGGCATCAAGTGCGAACTGAATATCCTCTTCAATATGATTAGCACTCAACTTGAAGCCAATTGGGATCCCGCCCGTCACTTCTCGAACTCGGTCGGCAAAATTTTTGAAATCCTCGACGGTTTTTAGATCAACAAAGGTGGGTGGAGAAATCGCGGCTGTACCTGCTTCAATGCCACGCACCTCAGCTATCTTACCAATGTTCTTCGCCCCAGGTAAGTGACCACCTGTTCCGGTTTTAGCACCCTGCCCACCCTTAAAATGGAAGGCTTGGACATTTTTGAGCTTAGATTCATCGTAACCAAATTGTGCGCTGGCTAGTTCGTAAAAGTAACGTGAGTTCGCCGCTTGCTCTTCGGGTAACATTCCGCCCTCACCCGAGCAGATCCCCGTTCCCGCCAGCTCCGCGCCTGTCGCCAACGAGACTTTTGCTTCTTCAGATAGCGACCCAAAACTCATATCAGAAACAAATAAGGATATGTTCAACTTGAGTGGCTTTTTCGCTTTTGGTCCAATAATAAGCTCAGTACCGACGGACACATGTTCCAATAACGGTTTGGTCGCCATTTGTGCAACCATCACTTGAATATCATCCCAGTGAGGCAGTAGATATCTTGGAACACCCATTGAAGTCATTGGCCCATGGTGACCCACTTTGGATAAGCCATCTCGTGCTAATTGATGAATGAATTCGACCGTGGGCTCTTCTTTGGTTGCAGAAGCCGCAGGTGAGAGATCGGGCGTTGCCGCTTGGATGTGAACATCGGGGCCTTCTTGGCCCACTTGCTCAGCCGTAAACTGTTTATGGGTGCCATCACAGAAAGGGAGATTGTTCGAATACTTACAGCGGCACAGGTAAGCGTCGCCGGTTTCCTCGGCCACGAAACTCTTCGGTTTGAAGCCCGTTCCTGCATGAGAACCATCACAAAACGGTTGGTTTTTCGATTTCCCACAGGTACAGAAGTAATACTCCTCCCCTTCTGTTAGCTCGACCTTAACGGGTTTGTTATCCGCTATTACTGGATTCTTCATAGTTCGCTCACCTTTTCTTTCTTATGATTTGATGACTGAAGCGATGACTTGCTCACAAGAGTAAAGTAAAGGTGAGATACGCGGCTAATTCAATAAATGAGCCAGAGAAAACAAGCTGGATAGACAGCCTAAAAACAGAAATCTTGCTGATTCAACACAAACAAAAATGGCCACCAAATCGGCAGCCATTGTGTTTTAAATCTGAGTCTAAGCTAAACGTGAAAGGTTAATCGAATAACTCGATGACCAGCTTGTTGTCTTTAATCACTAGATTAGGTTCCGATGACTTGATCAATGACTCTTGGACCTTGTTGCTGTCCAGTTTGTAAACTGGCGACTGGGACAAAGCAAAGCCAATCATAGAAACGGCAGGCTTAAGTAGTTTGGCGACCTCAGGCGAAAGCTGTTTATCTTTTTCTTCAAAGCGCTCTAAACGCAGTGATTTCAAATAAATCTCGCCACTCTCTTTGTCATATTCAGGAATCGCACTGAACTCGATATCAAGACCCAACCTCATATTCGGCACGTTAAACACCTGAACTTGTGCATTGGTATTCGCCAGAACAGACACGCGCTCGGCATCAGCTCGGCCAATTTGCACCGCTAAGTCATCGACAGCGACTTGCGCATACATAACGTTTTGTACACCCACTTCTTGCTCTAACATCACCGAATCTTGAAGGTAGTTCGTCATTTCTTGCTCGGTCACGCTGTAGCTCACACAACCGCCTAGCATCAGTGCAGACGCTGCCAAAATGAACTTTTTTGCTACGTTAATTATCATCAATATCAGCTCTTTATCGTTAGTGATTAGCGCGGAGTTTACTGTGTGATCATCAATAAACAAAACAGTAAAAACACGATATTCGTGAATACCTTTAATTAATAAGCATAAATATCAGTAAGTAAAGCACCAGATTGGCTTTCCCGCTTGAGATAATGACACTTGTCAGCCAAACGCCATCAGATTTGTGTGCTCGAATTAATTGAATTTTGCTTCTAAGCTTATGGGATATTTAGGGGGCTTACTGAAGGTTTCATCATGGATATCGAAACATGAAGAGTGAGCACAATGCCATCAAAAAGAGTATCACCTGAGCCAATAACTCGTTCTGTGATTTTGTTATGCAACACCGCATGCCTGCACCATAGTCAGTGGGTGGGCGAACTGCGTCTCCATAACTGGGAAGCTCAAGTTGCAGAAACAACCGAACAGGCCATTCACTTACTCGATACACGCAGCGAAAGCTACGCACCAATTGTGGTTTCTTGTCTAACATCATCCTCAATCGACAAACAGTGTGAGCAAATATCAGCGTTAAAGGTTCACTCTCCAAATTTAAAAGCAATCGCTATCTGCAACCAACCACCAAGCCGCAACTTATCGCTCATTAAGCAAACCTTTTGGGATTATTACCACCTCCCTATTGATACAGAATGGCTTTGTCGAAATTTAGGGCATGCGTATGGCATGGTAGACATCAAGCAAACTAGACCTAAGCCTGTCTCGTGCCATGAATGTCAATTGGTGGGGCAATCCAGAACCATCCAGCAACTTAAAAAGAAGATAGCCAAGATCGCTAACAACGATTTTCCAGTGCTAATTCAAGGGGAAACCGGAACAGGAAAAAGCCTATGTGCGCGTTTAATACATGAGGCCTCAGCCCGCAGTCAAAAACCTTTCATCGCTGTAAATTGTGGCGCAATTCCACAATCCCTGATTCACTCAGAGTTATTTGGCTTTGAAAAAGGCTCGTTCACGGGTGCAAACAAACGCTACGTCGGACACGTGGAAAGAGCGAATGGTGGCACACTATTTTTGGATGAGATCGGCGACCTTGAACTTTCGCTGCAAACTTACCTGCTCCACTTTCTTGAAAATAGTTCGATAGAACGACTCGGTAGTAATAACCAATTGCCCGTAGATTGCCGTGTAATTTTCGCCACCAACGTCAATATCGAACAAGCCGTTGCTGCGGGTAAATTTCGAAAGGATCTCTTTCATCGCATCAATGTACTTCCATTAGACCTAGTACCACTCAATGATCACAAAGAAGACATTGAAGATTTGGTTCGATTTGAACTGAAGCACAATTACGCATCCAAAACCAAACTGCCTAGTGACACCCTTGAGCAAATGAAACAGTACCATTGGCCAGGCAATGTCAGAGAATTATTCAACTGCATAAAAAGAGCGATTGTTCTTTCTAACTCAAGCGCCCTCTCTACTCGTCATATGGGAATTCAATTAAAAGACGCGTCGCCCGATACTGAGAGTGACGCAC
This sequence comes from Vibrio sp. SG41-7, assembly GCF_014164465.1. Lineage (NCBI taxonomy): Bacteria > Pseudomonadati > Pseudomonadota > Gammaproteobacteria > Vibrionales > Vibrionaceae > Vibrio > Vibrio sp. SG41-7. Next base: position 10,262 of record NZ_JACJFF010000003.1, read on the forward strand.
GACTGTCTTCAAAAAATGTTCGTCGAGTGATTCAGCAACACCACTACAATATTTCCCAATCCGCTAAAGCATTGTCTATTTCCCGAACAACCTTATACAAGCTGATTAAAAAACATCAGATAGTAATTTAAGTCGCCTAACTAGCTAGCTAACTAAATAACTAATAAAGCAGCCTAACGAACTAGGCTGCTTTGGAGTTTAGTTGTACTCAATTAATGAAAGTACTTATGGCTCAAGAACAGTAAATGGACAAACATCACAGGTTGCAATGTTCGATGTTTCCATAAATGCTTGTTGCAAGAACAGCGAGTCAAACGTTGCTGTCACTTGATTAGATAGCATCCCTGCAGTTCCGGTTGGTAACACATTTGGTGCATAAGTTTTACTTACTTGTGTACACACTTGACCAATCGCATCACCAAAGTTCGGTATCCACTCTCCTTCACCTGTTTTACAAGCAAACAACTCAGGGTCGGCACTTAATGCACTACACATATTACCAGCACCACATGTGGTCACATCCTCAAGATCATCACAAGGCAAAGCAAAGTCGAGGTAATAACTGCTGTTGACTACTTCAGTAGGTAAATCAGAACGGCTCAGAGAGTCATCCTTAGAATCCACCAGCGATTCAATGGCCAATGGGATATCACCGGTATTACATATTTCAACATCATAGGTTTTCTTAAGCACAACTTGACCGCCATCAACCTCTAAGAAGCTATTACACACCTTAGAAATCTCAACCATTGGACTCAAGTCTATTGGTGGACAATTGTAGGCCACTGGCGCTTGAGCATTCACGATAAGCCCATCAAGATCCACCGCACCATCTATCACGCCGACGGCACCGTTATTTACAGACAGATAATTCCCCATGATTGCGAATGACTCACCGACACTCCACACTTCATCGCCGTTACCAACCACTGGAAGCGCACCTAAGATTGGTGACTCAGATAAAAAGGCCACTTCGTAGTCACCATTGGTGCCTAACGAACCAGGGCCAGTGTTGGTGACCGTCACGGTGTAATCTATGTTGAACATACCATCAACCGTAAAGCTGGTTGTGTTACAAGTCGCCGCTATGCTGATACTACATAAACTGAATGAACCGACAACGAAGTCAGCCAAAGATGCATCAATCGAACGGGAAGCTCGTGACTCCACTAAGAAGCTACTGAAACATGGAATATCTTCAATACCAAACTCATCGTTCAACAACGCAGATAAATTCAGACGTCCTTCAACAAAGCTCTCTGTCGGAATAGAGGTTGTTTCACCCGTTTTCGCTAGGTATTCCCAACCTTGTACATTGGGAAGATCAATTGCCCCGATAGAATCATCATTTGAAATCGCACATATCTTCTCGACACCGACAGCACCACTGCCACATCTTGCACCAACGAAATCATTCGACTTAGGGTCACCGTCAGTTTGGAAGATTCTCGTCATGTTGTCGGTGACATCGCCATTATTCAAATCCCACTGCAACACTTCTATATACGGATTACCGCCACTTGCTTGTGGGAATGAAATCAGCACAAGGATGTCTCCATTGATATGCTGTCCAACAAAGTCGCCCTTAGTTTTCCCATCCGGCAATCCTACTTGGTCTTGTAAGAACCAGAAGCCAATGTACATATCACCATTGTTCGCATATCGGTCTGCACCAAAGTAAATCAGCAAGTCACCTTCGCTTTCAAAGGCAGCGGCATACGCATTGGTAAAGTCATCTTTTGGTTGTGGTGACGCGGTACGGAACGCCCAATCTGTAATGTCGGAATCATCTTTTGATCCACCCTTCCAAAAGATTTGGTCGATACCGTTACGGTCTTTTTGGAAAAATTCTGCAATCCCAACCATGCTGTTAGGATCATTTACGTCATCCCAATCAATACCACTATTATCACTGGTCGCGTTACCATCGAGTTCCATCACATCAACAGTAGCCCACGCCAACTGGGGGCTACTAAACAACAAAAGCACACTAAGTAAATAATTTATAACCTTCATGTTCTCTCTCCATATGTTCATACTTATGCTTTTAGGGTTTTCTGCCTGCCCAAATTGGAGAAAATCCTTTAGCAATTCGTAGGTTCGATAGAGCATATTCCAAGCCAAGTTCAACTTGTTGAATTAATTGATGTTTATATATTGAAGGCACACCTTTATTGGACGCTTTGTTATCATTTGTCCATAAACCAGAGATTTGACCAAACAATCAAGGACTTGAAAGGATGAACAAAGTGTCTACATCAGACATTTTTTTAGCTTTGATACGAGGGAGAGTGATCTTTAAAAGGTACAATCACGTAGCCATTGCTAGATTATTGAATAACAAGCGATTGAATTGACGGGTGCCGACTTAACGGGTAACTGAAGGTTCAGGTCGTGAAATGATAGGCGAACAGACGATGACACAACTTACGATATTTTACGATGGGACATGCCCGTTGTGCGCAAAGGAGATGGCGGCACTTGCAAAGCATGATGTCGATAATAAGATTCAAACCATCGATATCTACAGTGAAGCCTTTTCAGACTACCCTCAGATTGATGCCGACGCAGCCAACACCGTTTTGCATGCACTGGATGAGAATGGAAAACTGCTGCTAGGTTTAGACGTGACCTACCAAGCGTGGCGCTTAGTAGGAAAAGGTTGGCTATACGCCCCTTTACGTTGGGCGATATTCAAGCCAGTGGCCGACTGGTGTTATCTTCGGTTTGCCAAGAACCGATACAAAGTCTCTTTCTGGCTAACTGGAAAGTCACGCTGCGATGGTAACAGCTGCACAAAATAGTACTTGGTTAAGACATACCACTTGCGACTTTGTAATACACCACACCAAACAGCCCAGCAAAAACTAAAACGGTAACCGCGACTTTTAACCAAATAAACTTCATGTTTTTCCCTTTAAATTCTGTTTACTGTTTCGCGAGACACGTTACCACAACAAAACATTCGGTTGGGTAATGATTTATAGAACTTTGTAGTCATACCAATCACAGTAAGTAAGTGGTCAAAAATAGCGCAGGAAAAAAGCTGGAGAACAAGGCGGATTTTTTCGATAAGTAGTTATTCTACAATCAAAAAATCTAACGACGTTATCGAGATTTTTAACAAGCTAGGGTGAACAGTTATTTACTACGATTGGTATCAATCTTGATAACTAAGTGAGAACCTTTATGTCGGCAAAAGAGAGAAACCTTCCCACTCATCGAATTTCTAGATTCAGTAAGTTTGCCTCGCTGGCAACAAGGGTCGCGGGTAATGTGCTAACGGAAGGCACCAAGCAAATAGCACAAGGCAACAGGCCTAAAGCAAAAGACTTACTGCTAACGCCACAAAACATTGCTCGTCTAACCGATCAACTCGCACATCTGCGAGGTGCAGCAATGAAACTGGGGCAGATGCTATCAATGGATGCGGGTGATATTCTTGAACCCGAGTTAGCCAACGTTCTCGCTCGCCTGCGTTCAGACGCTGACCCTCTGCCAGCAAAACAGCTCAGCCAAGTGTTAGAAAATTCACTCGGACTGAACTGGAAGGCGGAGTTTATCTCCTTCAACTTTAAGCCCATCGCCAGTGCGTCCATCGGTCAGGTTCACCAAGCGTATAGCGACTCTGGAGACAAACTTGCCATAAAAGTCCAATACCCAGGCATTCGAAAAAGCATCGACAGTGATGTAGACAACGTAGGTACATTGCTCAATATCGTTGGTTTGATTCCCAAGTCTGTCGATTACAAAGGCTTATTAGAAGAGGCAAAAAAACAACTACATGATGAAGCCGACTATGCTCGCGAGGCTGACTATGCGACTCGTTATCACAATGCATTAAAAGAACACGCTCACTTCGTTGTACCTAAAATTCACCCTCAAATGTCTTCAGAATCAGTGCTCGCAATGGACTTCATTGAAGGCGTCTCGATAGAGCAAATAGAAGGTTACGATCAAAGCACCCGTGATTTTGTGATGCACAGCTTACTCGAACTTCTGTTCAGAGAGTTATTCGACTTCAAGATGGTGCAAACCGATCCCAACTTCGCCAACTACCTTTACGTTGAAAACACGCGTCAGATTGGGCTGTTAGATTTTGGGGCAACCCGAGAATACAGCGGCCGCTTCAGTGATGGCTATCGTTTGGCTTTTACCTCTGTGATTACTCACGATGAACAAGGACTCAACAAGGCGTTAGAGCAGATTGGATTTTTTAGCGAGACCATCCTCCCAGACCAACGCCAAGCGATTCTCAACTTAGTGAAAATGGCCTGTGAACCCATGCTTGTCGATGAAGATTACGACTTCAAAGCCAGTGGTTTAGCACAAAGGCTTCGTGAAGCAGGAACCATACTCAGCATGGAACAAGAGTATTGGCACACACCACCAGCCGATGCCCTATTCCTCCACCGAAAGATCGGAGGCATGTACCTGCTGGCATCTCGCCTTGGAGCCAAGGTAAACATCAGACGCTTGGTGGAGCCCTATTTGCTAAGCGACAATTGACACTCAAGCGACAGCTGATACTGGAGCGATTCTGGTCTTTAAAGTGATCATTTCAAGTCGCTGAACAGTAATAACAGTTACGCCAACTAAAATGAGTCAGACTTATGAAACATTCACTGCTGTGCTCCACCGCCCTAATCGCGAACCTAACAAGTTCATTCGCTTTTTCAGCAAGCTGCCCTGATATACTCAACGGCAAACAAAGGCTGTTAAATTCAAACGAAGAAATTGAGCTGTGTGAAGAGTTTCAAGGCAAGACTTTATTGATCGTAAATACGGCAAGCCAATGCGGTTTCACGCCTCAGTTCGAACAACTTGAGCAGCTTCACCAAACGTATAAAGATGAAGGGTTCACGGTTGTTGGTTTCCCAAGTAATGATTTTCGCCAAGACAGAGGAAGCGAGGAGCAATCCGCTAAAATCTGCTACCTAGATTATGGTGTGACTTTTCCGATGATGGCGCGCGCTTCACTCTCAGGGCCAGACGCAAATCCAGTCTTTGCCGAAATCCAACAACAAGCCGGTATCAAACCGAAATGGAATTTCTACAAGTTCTTGGTCAGCAAAGAAGGCAAAGTGATAGCAACCTTCCCGAGTTCTACATCGCCAACCAGTAGTACCCTCAAAAATGCAATAGAGCAGCAGTTATGAGGTCAGATTACTTGGACACAACTCAAACACGCAACACCATGGCCAAGCTTGGTTATATGGGTTTAATCCCATTTTTGTTCGGTCTACTGTTGTCACTCACCGAAAGCCAATTCTTTAGCTTGAGCGGCGAAACACTCTTCATCACCTACAGCGTGGTTATCTTGAGCTTTTTGTCGGGCATTTTGTGGGGCAATGGGATAGAGAACTTCGAAAGCCAATCCAGCAACAAGGCTCTGATTCTTAGCAATGTTATTGTGTTGGCAGCGTGGTTAGCGGTGCTACTCGGTGAGCAGCAAGAGTTCCTCACCACACTGATTCTTATCATTGGCTACATTGCGGTTTGGCGAGCGGAGAGGTCAATGAGAGAAGAGAACCAAAGTGAAGGCCCCGACGGCTATTTTGATATGCGAACCCGATTAACCTCTAGCGTAGTGTTGATGCACGGTATCGTGATGTTGACCTAAGCGCGTGATGCCTGCATCTAAATAGACACAGTGAAACGGGAACTAGACGATGAGCTGCATGACCAGACGAGGCTCATCGTCTCCGAAATAATTACTCTCTTCTTTGATGGTCACGAAGCCCATCGACAAGTACAGCTCACAAGCCGAGTTGTTATTTGGATCAACAGTAAGCAACAGCTTGGAATCTTGTGGCAAGGTTTCTATCGCCTGCTGCATCAATGAACGGCCAATCCCCATGCCTCGGTAAGCAGTATCAACAGCCAGTGACAACACCCAATACTGTTGTTGTTTATCGGTTGGCGTCATCAATACATAGCCCGCAACCTGCGAATCCTGTTTCGCCACCAGCAAGCCCTTCCCCCAGCAATCAAATGCCTGACGAAAGAAAAACAGCGGATAGGCGTGATCGCCAAACAAAGCATGTTCAAGCTGATAGATATAAGCCAGTTCTTGTTTTTCCGCACAAACAACATTCATACATCGACCTTAAATAGATTAACTGCTACCGCGATTCAGCTACAACTGATCTTCAACTGAAGCCAGCCAAGTTGGTAATTGCTCTCTAAACCAATTGATGTACTTGGAAGCTTGTGGGTTGTTACGACCGACTAATATATTCGTGACTTCTATTACGATCCAGCTTTTAGCGATGATCAATTGCTTTATTAATTCTTCACGCGGAATCAAGGTGTTATGGCAAAGATACTGTTCAACAATCAGCTCATAATCTTTCAGAGTACCCATTTGAGAAACGAGTGGCGCCAAGTCTATCGCGGGGCTACCAAAGCCAAACCTCTCCCAATCAAATAACACGAGCTGACCGTTATCTCTTCTTCCCCAATTTCCTTCATTGGAGTCACCCGAAATTAATGTGTCATGATTAAAAAGAACATCACTCTGCGATTGAATATACTTAAGACTGTCTTGCGTAACTTGAGGCAACTGTAGGGAAGATAAAGCCGATGTGGTGTCATCTAAACTCCATTGATGACGCTTAACTTCGAATGTTGGTCGATATTGAGAACGATGAATACTCGCGAGCTGCTGAAATACGTCACTTGTTGTTTGTAGCTCGGTAAGGCAAACCGAATTAGGAATGTATTCGAGATAAAGCTCACAGCCATCGACCGCAAGAAGTTGAGGCGTATTCACTCCATCAAGATGCTGCGCTACGTGTTGGTAAAAAGCGACTTCAACCTCGCCAGCCCCTTGTTTATGAATACAAGGAGCGCCATTACGTTCAGTTAATGAAACCTGCGCAGCGCCCATTTGTGAAAGGTCTTGATTACTCATCACATTCCTTCTATCCGTGTAAACAGCAGAACGAACCCTACTGACGGCTCACTAACAAATTCGCACCAGATAAGGCAAGAAACACAGAACATGCTTTATTGAAGCGCTTGGCCATTTGAGGTTTTGAAAACCAATTTCGTAGATATAAACCAAAGGCCGCATAGATAGAAATCGCGAGCATTTCTAATACAAGAAACGTGCTTCCTAAAACAAAGAATTGAGTATTTACGTTCGCTGAAACATCGACAAATTGAGGGAGGAATGCAGTAAAAATGAGTATCGCTTTTGGATTGCCCGCCGCGAGCGCGAACTCTTGTTTAACCAGACCAAACCAATTCTTATTTCGTTCGATATCCGCGACTGGGCTGGCTTGTGAGCGCCATAGGTTGAACGCAATCCATAATAGATACATCGCGCCAAATAGCTTAATAAGGAAAAACAAAGTTTCAGAGGTATAAAGCACGACAGCCAAGCCGGATGCAGCCAAAGCAATCATGCCAGAAAAAGCGATGATTCGTCCCAGGCCCGCTACAAAGGCGGCCTGAAACCCATAACAACGGGCGTTGTTCATTGATAACAAATTGTTTGGGCCCGGTGTCATGTTGAGCGCAAAACAAGCGGGGATGAACAGCAGTAACTTCCAGATTTCCATTGGTGCTTCCTAATTGCCAGATGCCGCGGTGATTGAATCGTTGAACGAGACTTTACCTTTTATAACAGCATTTAATATCTTTGGTAGCAACATTTGAAAGCAGTAACCATTCTCTGGCGCACCGTGCTAATTAGTTCTCAAAAAATTTCTCATATTCTGGCGTAGACAAATTTTCCGCGACGCCAATTTCACCGACAATATAGATAGCACTCGCAAGGGTTTCGATGGTTTGATTAAGCTCTCTATCGGGCACTTCACCAACAACAGGAACCGACGGGCGTGCAGACGTTGATTTGCAGACCACGCTTTCACAAACGATATTGTGTTGTTCCTGCTGAGAAACTTCTGGCGGCTTGAAATCTGGTGAATTGAAGTCGGGAGCAGTAATACCCTCGCTTGAAAAATTAGAGGCGCTGTATGAGACAGCTGAAAACAGAGAAAGGAGCAGCATCCACTTATTCATATATCTTTCCATCGTTAGCATTCGTTATATTTATAAATACTATCTAATTAAAATAATTATGAACAGTGTTTTATTATTAATAATTCATATATCTCTAGACGCTTATCAGGATTTCCCGCGATCTAGATGAAGTGAGTTCAACTTACATGTGATTGCTTACCTAGCGTAAACTTATCAAGCAGCGCTTGCGGAACAGGAATAACAGAGTATCGAACAAAGACGACTAACGTCACTATTGCCACAAAACTGCCTAAAACAAAGTCATGAACATCAATCAACACCCAACCAAGAAGCCTGTCACTGGTAATCGCAAGTATGGCGATACTCAACGCTGCCATCCATTTACGGTGATCATAAGGTAAATATTCCATTTTTTGGCTCACGATATAGAGCAGTGACAACCTCACGGCATAAGTACCACAAAGCACCACCACCACGGCCCACACGCCATAAATCGGTGTCACAACAAGATAGCCAATGGTTGCTAAGATCGCACAACCACCCTGTATCCACATTTGCGACTGACTTGAGTCACCGCTAAAACAACCAAGGTTAAGGTAATCCCCTGCATTCTTAATCACGCCGATGGCCAAGAGTGCCACGACGATGGTACCCGCATATTGATAACTGCTGGGCAAAATCAAAGTAATAAAACCGGGTACAGTGAGGATCATCAAACAACCCAACACAATGGCCAGATTAACGCCGACTAGCGCTCTGTCCGCACACTCTTTCTTACCATCAGGTTGTTGCAGCATGGCCACCCGATTTGGAAACCACCACAAAGCATAAGGCTGTAGTAGTAAGCCAAGAAGCAACGCAAACTTACCACTGACCGCGTAAATCGCCAGTTCTTCAACGCCCACAAAGCTCGCCATCACCCAGCGGTCTAGCCCTGTGATCATATACATCGAAGCTCCACCGACTAACGTGGGCAATCCAAACTTTAGGATCTTAGCGGAGTATTTGAGGCTGCCAAATGAGCCCATCTCCTGCCATTGATAACGCAGTAAACACAGCATCAATAACACACTCGAAACAGCGGCAGATATTAGTACACCATCAATGCCATAACCCGCTTCAAGCAATGCAAACGTCATAGCAGCTTGCACACTCGCCTTCATTACATTGAGCATGCAAAAGCGCTTAGCCATCGCATTCATTCGCATCAATGTTAACGGGATAGAAATCGCACCATCTAACATGGTCGGTATTAGCAAAAGTAGGATTTGATAAGGTTGGAACTCGACGGGAAGCATCAGTAACAACAACGGCATACTAAGAGCAATTAAAGCCCCTCCTAGCACACAGACCAAGACACTCAACGTGAAACAGTTCGAGACAAGCTTTCTCTTTTCTTCACCCTCAGCGACGCCCACATACCGGTACATTGCCTCAACAATCCCAAAGCTAAACAAGATCGTCCCGATGTCAGCCAACAAGACGATGGCTTCTAAAGAACCGTATTCAGCCAACGTCATCTTATGGGTGATATAGGGGATCATCACGAGCGAGATCCCTTTCATCATCACGATGCCGATGGCGTAATAGGCCGACTGTTTTAATGAACCCATAGAAGTCACCTATTCCTTACAATGCAGGCATTAGGAAACTTTTACAGTCCCCAAGAAGATGTCGTAAGGTTCTTTTTTGAGGAGCCAACGCTAACGAGCGGATGCTATAAGACATGGCCCGTCGGTTCTGTTGTAAGCCTCTGTAATAGTCGGCGTAACCTTCTAGTATTCTTGCCTTTGCAATTTTGAAACTGGACGTCGGTAGGTTCCATCGTTGATTGTCATTTTGGTAACGCTGGAGAATGGTCTCTATAGACTGCAAATTTCTCAATTTAAGACTTTCCGTTTGGGTAACGGAACTCGCTCTCATCAAGTAACCAACCTGCACGGAGTTCAACACACCGATCTGATGGCTTTCACTCATTCGAAGCCACAGTTCCCAATCTTCCCCATACTTAATGTCAGCATTGAAACTGTCTGTTTGAGAGAACACATCCGCTTTCACCATCACCGTTGATGTTCCAATAACATTGTTTTCAATGATCAACTCTAACGGGTTTTCAATATTGATAAACGCTTCATCTTGGTCTTGAAACTGCGACCAATAACTAAAGCAGTCGACTATCACTTGATAGTCTTCAGTAAGGTGTTCGTAGTTAGTAAAGCTCATCGCGAGATCTGAGTATCGTTGATGAAATTCGAGTTGGCGCTCTATTTTTTCTGGAAACCAAAAGTCGTCCGCGTCTAAAAAAGCAATGTATTCACCGGTCGCCTTTTCAATCCCTAGGTTTCTCGCTTGAGGCGCGCCAACACCCAAAGTGGATAATTTAATGATGCGTTCATCATGGATTGACGCGAGATAAGTAGACGTTCCATCGTTGCTGTTGTCGTCAATAATGATCAACTCCAAGTCTTGATGAGTCTGCTTAAGTACGCTGCCAATTGCCTTCGGCAGGTAATCCAAACAATTGTAGGTCGGGATAACAACACTTACTTTAGCCATAATGACGCCCCCAGAATTATACATTATATGGCTGACGTTGCAGGTTCTATGCCGAGAGTGTATTGCTATGAAATCACTTTTAGATCAGTCGCCTACGCAGACACTCTCAAAATGACGAACAGGGTGATCAGACATGAGCGTCAAAACTCCAATTTGATTATCAATTTGAGAAAATGAGCGACTTCTGGAGGGATAACCTTCGGAAAACCACCGAAAGCCCTCCAAAGCTACGATTTTATCTTGGTTCGTATTTTGCTTATTTGACTTTAATAGCATTAGTCAAAGGAGCAAAAAATGAAGAAAGTAGCATTTATAGCACCAACTTATCCTGTACTCAGTGAGACCTTCATCCAAACAGAAGTCGACTCGGTGAAAGCTTGTGGACACGATGTTTGCGTGATGGCATTTGAGATAGAGGAGAATGAAAAGTCATTTGACTATGACATTGTTAAAATTGGTCGAGATATTCGAATTGGTAAGATCACAAACATCAGTTGGTTTGGCTTTGTCAGAGCGGTATCCTTTGTTTCCAAGCAAACTAGTATGCCCAAAAAATCACTGTTCGCTTATGGATTCAAACTGGCGCTGCAACTCGCGGAAAATGACGTCGAACACGTTCATGCGCATTTCTGTCAGCACACCACAGCTCACGCCATCGTCGCGGCAAAGCTTCTGAATATCACCTGCTCGTTCGTTGCTCACGGTCATGATGTTTACGAGTTCGCTTATGATATTGAACAGAAGATTTCGTCGAGTGATTTTGTGGTCGCAGTGTGCAAAGACATGCTCGCTGACTTCAACACCATGGCAAAAGGAAACATTAAGCTCCTGCACTGCGGAGTCAATACCAAACAATTCCAACTCAACCCAAAAACCGAAACGAAGCAACTTCGCTTTGTTTTCCTTGGCCGGTTAGTCGAGCAAAAAGGCATCCACCATCTTATTGATGCATTAGCGCCGATTGCCGAACCTCTCGATATTCATCTCGATATCATCGGTACTGGCGATTTAGAGCAACAGTTAAAATTGCAGGTCAAAGAGCAAGGGCTCACTCGAAACGTGACCTTTCTTGGCGCTAAACCTCACGAGTGGGTCAAAGAAAAACTATCGAACTATGACAGCCTAATCGCGCCCTTCTGTTTTTCCGAAACTGGGTGTGTGGATACAGGACCACTTGTTTTAAAAGAAGCGATGGCCGTGGGAACTCCCGTCATTACCACCAATATAATGGGATGCAAAGAGATCGTCTCACCAGAGACAGGTTTTGTGGTTAGCGAAAAAAACGTGGAAGAATTAAGAGAAGCGATTGAGCGTTTCGCGCAGCTAAGCAGTAACGATAAAGCATCGATGGGTTTAAAGGCACGTGAGAGAGTGAAAGACAGTTTTAATTCGATCAAACAAGCTCAGCAATTATCTCGTTGGATAGAGAACCCAGCTCAATAAGGATTAACTCAGACAGCTATGCCTCACAAAAGCGACTGAGCACCACAAGATCAAAAGAGCGCTACATCAATTTGGAATGTAACGCTCAACTTAGCACAGCCTAATGATGGCAACTTATGCTTTCAGTAACTTTCATTAGCTTTTCATTAAGAAGCCTAGCTAGCCGGCTCGAAGTGCCAAAATAGACTCAATATCTTCGATGTCACGATATTGAGCTAGCTCCTGCTCTTTCGATGAAATAGCCACAATCGACATTCTATCGGCCAATTCGTTACCTTCAATACCAACGTGTCCGTTCACATGGTAGATGGTGATTTTTGAAGCCAGTTCTTGGTAGAAAGCATACGCAGGCTTAATAATATCGAGGTTTTTGATCTCGCCGCCCGACTTAGTCCAGCCCTTTTTCTCCCAGCCCGTTGCCCACTTAGTAATACAATCAATTGAGTACTTAGAGTCACAATAAATCGCAACAGACAGACCCGCGTTTAACTTCTCTTTCGCGAGAATAAACGCTTGCTTAAGCCCATGTAACTCGGCGGTATTGTTGGTACCAACAGGCTGATACAAGCCATACCACAATTCTGTTAATTGGTTGTTTTGGTATACCGCTAAACCCGTCCCCGCTTCACCAGGATTTGGCTCACAAGCACCATCGGTAAAGATCTTGATATCAAAAGGCATATCTGTGATTTGCTGCTCCGAAAGAGGCGGCACCTTCACTTTCGTCGCCTTACCCGCAGAGCTTGGCTTTGTCGCTGTAGAACCTGACGCAGACGACGTTTTACCACCGAAAGCAGACTCAGCCTCACCTAGTGTTGGAAACGATTTATATCTCGCCCCTGCAAAGCCATCGACTTGGGATTTACACTCGTTCCAAGTGGTAAAAATACCCGGTGTACGACCTTTCCAAACCACATAATATTTCTTAGCCAAACTAACTCCTTACCAAAACCTAAATACACAATACCCACACCTAAAATGATTCAGCTATGGGGTAGTAATTATGCCTGATTACGCTTGAAACACATAAATCATTGCATGAAATGCAGCGTGTGTTTCAAGAATATCTACGTTATCGACCAAGTATAGAGCGTTATTTCTAATCACAAACCTAACGGCTTCTGATCAAGAACCTCTATGTGCTTCAAGGTCTTGTTTTAGTTTGGTCGTTAACTTTTTAACTTTTGGGAGAACTTGTTGCATTAACGACTGAGTCATGATCATTGACTCTGTTGTCACGGTTGGCATTTTTTTCAGAATGCTTTTTCCATGTTCTGTTTTGTAGAAATCGATCATTGCACTGAGCTCTTCTTCAGTGAATTGATTGCTGTAAATCGTTACAATTCCTGGCTCTAGCTTTTGCCAGCTAACTTCCTCTTTCATTAAGTCGTTCATGCCCTGATAGTAATCATCAAAAATAGCTTGTTCTGACTCTGAAACCCCTAGGTCTTTAGACATATTAGCCATCATGCTATCCATTTGAACGTATACCGCGTCCAACGTGGAATCGACATCCATAATCTGAAGAAGCTCTTGTACTAATGCTTGCTTAGTATCTTGTGCAGCCGATAATTTCAGAGGTACGAGTAAAAATAAGATTACGAGAAATCTGTACATTGTTAAGCCCTTATATCCTGTTAAATTAATTACGCTATGCGTTCGACATATAGATAGCTCATCGAACACACCCTTAAATGCCACGCATAACGCATCATATTGAGCGAATTAAACTTGGGTTACCGATCTAGGATTATCACCATACTTGTTTGCACCTGCAGTACCATTAAATGCTAAGAAACATAGTATGATAAAAAAGCCGGCTACTGGAACAAAAAAGAGAAGTACCCACCATCCAGTCCTTCCCATATCGTGTAACCTTCGGACCGTGACTGATAAGCTTGGTAAGATGATAAATAAAGAAAATACCCCACTTAAAATTCCGATCGCAGAATTCGAGTTATACCAACTTAGCCCTTGATCTATGAGAGTTAAAACGAGAGTAATTACGACGCTTACAGCGAAAAAGTACCAGTACTCTTTGCGACGAGCTCTCCCTCTAAACTCCACAGGCTTCTTTAATACTTCAATAAACCAATTCATTTAAACCTTACCTAATTGCGAAATCGACATACGTAAAATAGCAACTCAACATGTTGAATTATTTGCAAATTTACTTTCTTTTAATCCATAAGTAAAACGAATTAAACAGCACGAAGCCATATAAAATCAATTGCATTCAAATAAGAAACATCATTCGGAAATGTTTAGGGAGGTAAGGACAGATCGCCTCGGAATAAAGAAGCACAGATATTTATACTAGATAGAACCTAGGGCCACTCGTTTCAAGTAATGACTCATACACTTGAAACGAGGATAACTAATGCCGTGACACACCGTATCAATTGAGCTGCGTATTAATGAAAAAGGAAATCAACCGCGACAAGGTTGTAGAACAAGAACACCGCCATGCTGACACCGATCGTTAGTAGCACATTGCCCGTTTTCCAAATCAAAAGCCCAGTCACTACCGCGCCGATCAAATAAGGGTTTTCTAGGCTTGGCCAAAAAGCTTGCTCTGGTGCGAACACAATCGGCCCCCAGATCGCCGTTAATACCGCAGGGCTCGAATAACGTAACAACCGTCTCGCAGTGCTGTTTAATCGAAGCGGGATGGCCGGTTCTAGAAACAAATATCGACTAAGAAACACAATCGCCGTCATGAGGAATATCGATAGCCAGATCATGCCGATTCCCCTTCTTTGATGAGCTTATTGCCGTTTCTACGTTCCACAAATGACTCGCTGATAAAGCCGGCTAACATACCCGAAATAGCAGCAATCATAAGGCCACCTTCAACATTGTTGACTGACAAGGCAACTGAGGCGATCAAAGACACCACAACACATACCACCACGGGCCATGTTCGGATTAATGGGAAAACCAAAGCAATAAAGGTCGCTGCCACCGCAAAATCGAGACCGATTTCATTGAGTGACGGAATCTGACTTCCTGCGACAATGCCGACGAAACTCGCGATGTTCCAAACCAGATAAAAACCACCACCTACACCCGCTGCATACCAACGATTAAATTCTTGTTGAGACTGCCCACTGCAAATCGCGAACAGTTCATCCGTTAGCCAAAAGCCAAGCAGTAAACGCCACCGAGCGGGAAGATGACTAATTTTGTCGCGCATCGATACGCTATAAAGAAAATGCCTTGAAGTAATAAAGAACGTGGTTAACAACATAGTCCCTAACCCAATGCCCGATTTGAACATCCCCGCCGCCACTAATTGCGCTGAACCCGCAAACAAAATCGCAGACATAGCCTGAGCTTGAAGCTGATTCAGACCAGCATCTATTGCATACGAGCCAGCTAATATGCCCCACGGTATTACAGCAATACTCAATGGCATCGCAGCCAAAACGCCTTTCCATAACTGCGAGCGTCTATTCATTGTGTTGTTATCCATATTTTCCTAGTTCTCTTTGCATTGGCTATTCAATGTAAGAGAGGGTTAACTTATTCGATTGTACAAACTTGCTCTATATCTAAGGTATAAAGCACAAATCTCAACGCATCTTAACGTACTGACCCGGCGTATAACCGTTGGCTTTCTTAAAGTGACGATGAAAGTGGCTTTGGTCGTGGAAACCACATTCTTGCGCCGTATCGGAAATCGAATGCCCCTGTTTGAGTAACGTACGAGCCAACCTTAATCGAGACTGGATCTGATAAGCATGTGGCGGAAGACCAAATTCTTTCTGAAAAGAACGCACTAAGTGAAACGGGCTCAATGCCGCTAGCTTAGATAGCTCCTCTAGGGACACATCGGCTTGTGGAAAATCATCTAAGAACTCTTTCACTAAGACAAGTTGGCGCTGAGTTTTCCCATCGAGTTGAGGGTTAAGCGGCGATTTTCCGTGTCGGCTAATCAGTTTAACCAACATCCCGTACATCAAGGTTTCTCTTAACAAGCGATTGTCAGATTCATCAATCGTGTTAAAGACTAATCTCAATTGATTGGCGAGTTCAGGGTCTTCAACAACCGCTCTTGGGAAGTAAGGCGCGCCGTAGTTCGGTAGGTTAAGCTCTTGAGTGATCTTGGCAAGTTGCTCTGGGAGAGGATACATGGCTCGATATGCCCAACCACCTTCAGTGGCAGAGTGACCACTATGAACTTCGTCGGCATTGACCAGAATGATCGCATCTTGTGGTGCTATATGATGCCCGCCCGTCCGATAGAAACGCTGAGCGCCCTGCTCAATAACACCAAGTGTGTAGCCCTCGTGGCTATGGCGCGAGAAGTTCTGCTTTTCGTATTCAGCATTAAGGGTTTCAAGGCCACCGAGCTCTTCTGTGATCTTATATTCGGCCTTTTCTTTAGAGCGTTTCTTGTTCTCCATAACAATCCCCAAGCCTGTTGATTATCGAGTGACTTATCAGTCTACTCTATAGTCTCTTTCAGCTTTTGTACAAAATTGCGCTTTTGTTTGTTAATACTGTTTTTATCGTTGGCTTAATAACGCTTTCTAACTGGGAGGAAAGTCTTGGTCTATAACTAGTTGGCGAGAAATTGACAAATTAGTGTGGCTATCATGGCAATACTGTCTTCAAATCATCGGCAATAGACCTGATACACCATGAAAAATACGCTAATCCTTTTCTTTTTCCTGAGCCTAACTGGGTGCACTCATAACCAATCAAAAGCACTGAGCATGAACTCCTCGCCAGTCAATACGTATCCTCAATCCATGTCGAACCTGCAATTGTGCGACACCTTGTATTACGGGCGATCAAGCAACCAGACACTCGCAGCAATTGGCAGTGAATTCAATCGAAGAGGATTATCTAAGAGTTGGTGTGACACCGAAACCAACAAGCTTTATCTAACAAAGACAATTGATTGGGTTGCTGACCAAGTAGAAGACAAAGAAGATTCGGAGGAAGAAGCGTCTGCCGTTGTGTTGCCTGCGAATTAAATGAGGCAATGATAGATAAACGCCTGTTCGCACTTAATGACCTCGCTTGCTTAGGTAACTGTGTGACCTATTTTTACTCAAAAAATCCCAAGTTAACCTGGCTGCGTTCGAAGAAAAACAACCGCTTCTTTTCGCTACACAAATATTACGAGGGTACTCGGGCGCAAGAGGAATAACATTTACGCCGGGATGAGATTCTGGAACGGCAAGCTCTGCAACAATAGAAACACCTAAGCCCGCTCTAATCAAAGCGAGTATCGAGGTCAATTGAACAATGGTGTGTTTTTCTTTAAGGCGAGATTTTGATAGCTTAAACCATTCTCTAATGAGCGCCTCGCTGCCCCCTTTACTCAATATAAAATCTCGATCTTCGATATCCACAGCCGACAAAACTGGCAACTGGGATAAAGGGTCATCTTCATGAACTAAAGCCACCATACGGTCAGTAAAAACTGGGATGATATCTAGATCCAAATACTCTTTATCAACCGCGATTGCAAAATCTACGCGCCCCTCTCGTAATGCTAATAATGCTCCTTCGTCAGTAAACTCGCTTATTTCAATTTTAACTTGAGGTAAGTGTTGGCTGATCGCATGAATTAGGCTGGGTAAAATATGTGTGGAAGCGGATGCGCCAAAAGAAGCCACTTTCACCTGTCCAGCGCCATCTTTTTGAATAAGTCGAAGCTGTCTCAATAACACCTCTCCCTGCAATTCCTGCTGTTTAGCGAACTCAGCAATCAACCTCCCTTCCTCTGTTAACAATAAGGGACGACTGTCTCTTCGGACTAAAGCGAAACCTAACACATCTTCAGCACGTCGAAGAGCTTTGCTCGCAGCAGGTTGACTGACTCCTAATACCAGAGCGGCATCAGTGATACTTCCGAGCGCTAGTAGCTGCAGAAGTAATTTGGGAACTAATGATGGGATGCTTTCCAAGTCTTCAACCATTCATATAACCTCAGGTTATTTTGATATCTATCTCTATGCTAGCAGACTACTTTTTCCGAAAAATAGATACTAGTCACCCGGAGAAAACAAATGACTATAGAAACATGGCTAACCTTCTGCCTCGCTTCACTTATCTTAACCATGACGCCAGGTCCAAGCATTTTGTTGGGCGTCGTTCATTCAATGAAATATGGCGTTAATAAAGCTGTTTTTACGGCACTAGGCGATATCTCAGCAAACTTCATACAGATGATCATTGTTGCAGTTGGACTTGGCATCATAATGTCAACGTCTGAACTAGCGTTCGCCGTTATCAAGTGGCTTGGAGTCACAACATTGCTGTATATGGGTATCAAGATGTTGCGTGATAAACCTGAGTGTGATGCACAAATAACCACCAATTCACCCACCGCGATTTCAGGCCACAGACTCTATTTAAGTGGTTTCTTCGTTGCAGCGGGTAACCCCAAAGCGATTGTCTTTTTCACTGCATTCTTCCCCCAGTTCATAGACCCAACCAAGCCCCTGTTATCACAAATGTTGGTGATGTGCCCCACAATGGCAGTGTTGGATTTTACGTGGGTGATGATTTACGCCATCTCTGCCAAGAAGCTTCTTGGGTTTATGCAAGATCACCCAACGTACCTGAATAAAATCGGTGGCTCAGCGCTTTTAACTGCAGCCATCGCACTCGCAGTAACAAGTCACAGCTCCAACCTATAGTCGAGCCAGTAAAGGAAAAAACAATAAATTGAGTTTCATTCGGGAGGAAAAAATACGTAAACACATCTCAATTTTAGACATACTTCAGATAGCAAGAGGGTTCTATCCAACAACGATGATTCTGAGGAAGAAATGTCTGCTGTAACGCTACCTTCGGATTAATCGGATAAGTATTGTTAACGTCCTTAAATGCGCTAACAGTATTTCTGGCAATAAAACTGGAGCAAACTAATTGATCTGCATGCCTTTGCTCACATCAATATACATTTGCATTGATAAATGTTAACAATTGGTTAATTATCCATATCCATTAATACTATAAGGAAATAACCAATGAAATGGATACTTGTTGCATTCGTCAGTGTTTTCTCTGTGTTCACATACGCAAAAGATTGGAAACAAATTCGCTTTACTGTTGAAGGGGCCTACCCACCGTTCAGTTGGACAACGCAAGATGGTGAATTAGAGGGGTTTGAAGTCGATTTAGCCAACGCTTTGTGTATCGAATTAGAAGTAAAATGTATCATCTCAAAGACTGATTGGGACGGTATTATCCCATCACTTTTAAGCCGTAAAAACGATGCAATTATAGCGGCTATGACCATTACCGAAGAACGTGAAAAGAAAGTTAATTTCACTATGCCTTACGCTAAAGTTCCCACTCGTTTTGTCATGGAAAAGGGGCGTGAAATCAATATGGATGACGGCAGCTTAAATGAACTAACAATTGGGGTTCAACGAGCAACTATTGGTGACAAGTACCTTTCTGAGATCTATCCAGATGTAGATATCAAACGTTACGGCTCATTCGATGAAGCCTTTACCGATTTACTCAACGGCCGCTTAGATAGCGTGTTTGGTGGTTCAATGGGGCTCAACGCAGGCTTTCTTGAAACGGATCAGGGTAAGGACTATCACTTTACAGGCCCTAAATTTACAGAAGAGAAGTGGTTTGGTCGTGGTATTGGAGTCGCTGTTAGAAAACAAGATGACGAATTAAAAGATCTTATCGATAGTGGAATACAAAGACTGATCGACAATGGTCAACATCAAAAAATCGCAAGTAAATACTTTTCATACAGCATTTACGAGTAGGCTGATGTACAGAGTGAACACCACCAATCACGAACTGTTGTTCACTTTTTGAAAGTTTCAGATAGCAAAAAGCCGCTCATAAAGAGCGGCTTTTTTAAGGGGTGGGAACCCAGCCACATCCCGGCACACAAGTCACTCGCTGCGGCTGCTCCCTTCCAGGCCTGACCGAGTTCACGAGTTATTGTTGCGGGAGGACCAGGCCCCCATAGATTCGTTTTCTAAGAGGCTTGCCTCAAAGAGTGATTGGATTATTAAGCATCACAGCAACCATTGCAAGCCCTTCCACCCTATTTTTGAACAATTGCTGTCTAAGTGCTTATCCTTTATTCAAACCACTAGAAAATAGCAGGTAAATTCACCATTTACCTGCATTTGTAAGGTTCGGGTTATCTACGTACTAGATATCGATGTCTTCGTTATCTTCTGTACGAATGATGTAGTCTGTCATCCACGCGGTGCCTAATAGACATAACCACACCACAAAGACTGGACTAGGCACTTCGATGCTTGGGGTAATCACCAGTGCCGCAAAACCAACCGTGGGCAATGTCCAACACAATAGTTTATTCCAGCGGAAGGTTTTCAAGCGCGTCAGTGTTTCCATCGATGCCATGATGCCCGTTACACACAAAGCAACCAAAGCGGCATAAGGTAAATCGGCCATCCATAATGGAAGTATCAAGCCTAATGACCACCAGCTGTGTCGGCTGGCTGGCTTAAGATGATTTGCCGCCCACCAAATAACGATGATTGACAAGGTTTGTAGTGTGGTAACCCACGGAACGCCATCAAGCTTACCTGCTGATTGCGTGACCATAATCCCGACTTGTAGCGTCGCGACGATCAAGCCAGAAATAATCACGACCGACAAACTGCTGCGTTTTGAAAAGACCACCATCAATAGTGGGAATAATACCCATACACTGACTGATAGCGTGATGGGTTGTAGTGGTAGCGTTAATCCATAAGTGGTCATGGAGACAAGCAAAGCTAATCCTGCGATACCTCCTTGCGGCAAAATCCATAAAGCAGGAATGACCATTGCAAGTACTGGGATATCTCCCTCACTTAAACTGATTGCTCTCGCGCAGACAACCGCTAATAATGTGGTTATCAAGAACTGAAACGTTGTAAATACCATAGCCCTCTCCTTCTACCGATCCGTGGTATTAATGAACTAGGAACATTTAGTATGGACCAATTTTTGCCTCAAATCTTTGCTGTGATTCACCAAATTCCATATGGGAAAGTAACAACTTATGGAGACATCGCACGTTTTTCAGGATTTCCGGGCTATGCGCGCCATGTTGGTAAAGCGCTGGGTAACCTGCCAGAAGGTAGCAAACTGCCTTGGTATCGGGTAATCAACAGCAAGGGTGAAATATCTTTAAAGGGTGATTCGTTCGACCGACAAAAGCAGCATTTGGTTAAAGAAGGGGTTGAGGTGAGTGATGCAGGAAAGATCAAACTCAGAATATACAAATGGCAGCCCTAGAGCTGCCACTAATCGCTAATTCAACTGGCTAAGTTAAGCCAATCAAGATGCCTTAACAGTGGCATCGATTTCTTGTTAACGAACACCAACTAAACGTAGGTCTGCTTGCTGTGTATTTTCTACATCAGTAATTACTGACTTAATAGTGTCAGTAGTGAAGCGCAGTTTACCGTCAACATGAATAGTTGCGCGCATGTTGTAACGGTGGTTAGCTTTAATCTTGTTATTGTCGTAGCTCAGCTCGAATGCGAACGGCACTTGCTTACCGTCAGTGGTGAACTCTTGAGTTGCGATAACTGTCGATGGTGCGTCAGCCAGTGAGATGTCTTCTAACGTAACAGTCACCACGGCATTCTCTGGCAATGCAATTCTTTCACGGTAGCTTACTGTTCCTGAAATCACTTGAGTGTTCTCTGCAACCACTTCCTGAGAAGCGTTCGTTTCTGATGTTGCTTGGCAACCAACAAGTAGGCCAAACGATACTAAAGACGTAATAAGAATTAGAGCCTTTTTCATATTCAATTTCTCTCAACATGTTTGCCGGACTCGGCAAATCTACTCACCAATTATAAGAGAGCTTTCATATTCTGTCTTGAAACCCTATGATTTATTGACAGATATCTGACTAAGCTAAATGATTAACACAATAATCTGACATCCATTTTACCAAGAGGCATGCTGGCGATGAGTCAACCTTTACAAGAATTATTAAGTTTACTTCAGCTAGAGAAGCTGGAAGAAGGTCTGTTCCGCGGGCAAAGTGAGAACCTAGGTCTACCACAGGTTTATGGTGGTCAAGTATTAGGGCAAGCGCTTTCTGCTGCTCGTTATACCGTTCAAGACGACCGTAGTGTGCACTCGTTTCATAGTTACTTTCTATTTCCTGGCGATCCTGAAAAGCCAATTATCTACGATGTTGAGAACCTAAGAGATGGACGCAGCTTCAGCACACGTCGTGTTAAAGCGATTCAAAATGGCCGCCCTATTTTCTATCTCACGGCTTCTTATCACGGTGATGCTCCAGGCTTTGAGCACCAGATTTCAATGCCTGATATTCCTGGGCCAGAGAACTTTGCATCTGAAACCGAGTTAGCGAGCCACATTGCTGAGTTCCTACCAGAGAAACTGCGTAAAACCTTCTGTGGTGAAAAGCCGATTGAGATGCGCCCTGTAACGGTCGTGAATCCACTCAATCCTAAGAAGGCGGAAGCGAAGCAGTACCTTTGGGTAAGAGCAAATGGCGCAATGCCAGACAACCAATTGATTCACCAATATCTGCTGGCTTACGCGTCCGATTGGGGATTCTTGGTGACAGCACTTCACCCACATGAAGTGTCAATCATGACGCCTAACTTCCAAGTGGCGACGATTGACCACTCAATCTGGTTCCACCGCCCGTTCAAAATGGATGAGTGGCTGCTTTATGCGATTGAAAGCCCGACGGCGGCGAACACTCGTGGCCTAGTGCGCGGCGAAATTTTTAATCAGAAAGGTGAGCTCGTAGCGACAGCAGTACAAGAAGGTGTGATGCGCTTTACTAAATAGCGATCAAATGAATAGCGATCAAATAAATAGCGATCAAGCGCTGTTTTAAAAGCCCCAAATATGTACGAGAAAACAAAAAGAGAGGCTAGGTTTAATACCTAGCCTCTCTTTTTTATAACACTAACGAAAATCCGTCACTTAAGAGTGACTAAAATCTATTCTGCTTCTAGCGTAGGCTCAAACTCGCTCTGTACTCGTGTTTTGATGCCATCTCCGGCATCTCGCAGAAGGTTAAATGGTGATAGCACCACACCTTTCACAGCGCCTTCTGCAGCGTCCTGAGCCAAAGCTTGACTCTTATCTGCCAACAAATTAGCTTGCACCAAAATATTCGGCACTTCCGCTCTTAGCATTTCAGATTCAGTAACAACGGCGGGGATAGTTTGCTCGCGGTACGATTTACTTTCAGCGAGCATCGGTGGCATGACATCCACACGGTATCGTTTCAGCTCAGTCAATGTTGGTGGGATGACATCGGTTCTTACCTGCTCGACTTCCGTTCGGACATTTTTCACTTCATCTAATATCGCAGGGATTTTGTTGTCGACCGATGAAACGGTTTGATTCACGTCATCGATCGTCTTTCTGACCTCTTCGACTGTGTTCAAAACTTGAGGAGCAAGCTCGCTGACATGTTCAGCAAACGCTAGCAGCTCTTCCACTTTGAGCCCTTTAGTGAGACCGGATAAATCTTCGATAACCTGCGGATAAGTATCGACGATCTCCCCTACTTTATTAGTAAACGAGTAGATGGTGTAACCCAAGTAAAAAATGGCGACCGCCAATACCAGCTGGATAGCGGTAGATACTTTTGCAAACATGAATAATCCTTTTCTTTATCGCAGAGGCGATATCTAAACTGAGACGATAGTTAAGCTCAGACGATTGTTAATGCGTAACTAGGCGTAGCTTAAAGCGGCAATGCTGTCGTGTACTTCAATGGTTCCATCGCAAATGTCGAGGTCACATTAGAGATACCGTCAATGCTATTCACCAAACGCTTGTAGAAATCATCAAAGCACTTCATGTCTTTCACCTGAACCTTCATCATATAGTCATATTCGCCAGCCATACGATAAAACTCCATCACTTCTGGAAACTCCGACACAGTATTCACAAAACGACCATACCACTCGTGAGAATGATCACTGGTTTTAATCAATACGAACGCGGTAAAAGAAAGATCGAGTTTTTCTGGGTTCAGCAGCGCGACTCTTTTCTCAATAATGCCGTTCTCTTCGAGGCGCTTAAGCCTTTTCCAGCAAGGCGTTGTGGTGAGATTGACCGCTTCAGAAATGTCATTCAATGACAGGGTGCTGTCTTCTTGCAGTAATCCTAATATTTTTTTATCTACGGCATCTATCACACTTTCACCAAGTCGCATTTAAAGAGAATTATTTTCTACAATTTAAGCAAAACAAAGCAAATATGGCAAAGTTTTTCTCTCTAATTGTAGCTAAATTAGAACCATACCAATTACAAAGAATTCCTACACTCGATCAGGAGAACGCTTATGTGCACTGACCATCAATGGATTAACAACGCGATTCGTAAAATTGAAGCGGACTACCAACGCTCAGCGGATACGCACCTTATTAAGCTCGAACTACCAAGTATCGAAGGCATTGATGTTTACCTTAAAGATGAAAGCACACACCCAACGGGCTCTTTGAAGCACCGCTTAGCGCGTTCTCTGTTCTTATACGCTATCTGTAACGGTTGGGTTGGCCCAGAAACAACGATCATTGAATCTTCATCGGGTAGCACTGCAGTATCTGAAGCGTACTTTGCTCGCCTACTAGGTCTTCCGTTTATCGCAGTGATGCCAAAGTGCACAGCGAAGAAGAAAATTGAGCAGATTGAATTCTACGGAGGCCAAGCGCATCTTGTTGACCGCTCAGATGAAATTTACGATGAGTCTCGCCGTTTAGCAGAAGAGCTGAATGGCCATTACATGGACCAATTTACTTACGCTGAGCGCGCAACCGACTGGCGTGGTAACAACAACATCGCGAACTCGATTTTCAATCAAATGCAGATGGAAGATCACCCAGTTCCAGCTTGGGTTGTAATGAGCCCAGGTACTGGCGGTACTTCTGCAACTATCGGCCGCTTCATTCGCTACCAACAGCATGAAACTAAGCTTTGTGTTGTCGACCCTGAAAACTCTGTATTCCACGAATACTTCCAAACAGGCAATGTGAATGTGAAAGGCAGTACATTCAGCAAGATTGAAGGTATTGGTCGCCCACGAGCAGAGCCAAGCTTCATTCCTGGTGTGGTTGACGAAATGCGTAAAATTCCAGATGCAGCAAGTATCGCAACGACGCATTGGTTATCTGACATTCTTGGTCGCAAGGTTGGCGCATCAACTGGTACTAACATGTACGGTGTGCTTCAGCTAGCCAGTGAAATGAAAGCACGTGGCGAGAAAGGTTCTATCGTGACTTTACTGTGTGACAGCGGTGAGCGTTACCTAGATACTTACTTCAATGACGAGTGGGTAAATCTGAATATCGGTGACCTACAACCTTATGCAGCGAAGCTAGAAGCTTTCTCGCAAACGGGTGAGTTGGCTTAACCACAGAACAAACACCGACGCAAAAATAAAAAGAGCCCTGATGGGCTCTTTTTTGGTTTGTTCTATTCATCAATTTCTAGCGAGAACAAATTATTCTGGCTTCTGCTTCGCTTCAAACGCCGCTAGTTGCTCAGGTGTCGCTTTTGGCTGATGGTTTTGTTTCCACTCATCGTAAGTCATGCCGTATACGCGCTCACGAGCGTCATCGATATCCAAGTCTAGGCCTTGTTGCTCAGCTTCCGCTTTATACCACTTGCTGAAACAGTTACGGCAGAAGCCAGCCAAGATCATAAGGTCGATGTTCTGAACATCCTTATTGTTGTCTAGGTGTGCTAACAGGCGACGAAAGGTTGCTGCATCCAGCTTATCTTGTTCTTCTTGAGAAAGATCTTTGTATTTAAATTCAGCCACTTTACTTTCCTTTATTCGATTTATTGTATTAATTCGTTGAGCTCTGTTTGTTATACAAAAAAAGCCTGCCATTCGCTAGGAGCAAACGCAGGCTTTTCAATATTGTTACACTATTGCATGTTCATTAGCCGTGCGTGTTCATTAACCGTGACTGCTTCTTCCCACGTTATCGTGGCTCAGCTCTTTATTTAGAACCGCTTCCACATGACCCGGAGAGTGTGTTGAGCCAGAAATCAGTCGATACATCGCAGGGATTACGAACAGAGTTACCAGTGTCGCGAAACCCATACCGAAGAAGATAACCGTACCCACTGCCACTCGGCTTTCATAGCCTGCGCCCGTTGAAGTAATTAATGGGATTGCACCGGCTAGTGTGGTAAACGCCGTCATCAAGATTGGACGTAAACGTCGAGCCGAAGCATCAATGATCGCCTTTTCAAACTCAATGCCACGGTCACGAAGTTGGTTAGCAAACTCTACGATCAAGATACCATTTTTGGTCACCATACCGATCAACATGATCATACCAATCTGGCTGTAGACGTTAAGGCCTTGATTCATCAACACCAAACCTAAGAAACCACCAAAGATACCCATAGGTACGGTGAACATCACCACCAACGGGTTAATGAAGCTCTCAAACTGCGCCGCAAGTACCAAGTACGCGACCAGCATCGCTAGCGCAAACACCACTAGGATACTCGATTGGTTCTCTTTAAAGTCTTTTGACTCGCCAGAGTAACTCACTGAAATATCGCCCGGTAGCTGTTCAATCGCTTGTTCATCAAGGAAATCGAGTGCGTCACCCAGCGTGTAGCCTTCCATTAGGTTCGCTTTGATGGTGACCGATTTCTGCTTGTTGTAGTGCGATAAACGAATCGAGGATGCCACTTCTTCAATGTGCGTCAGCGTGTCGAGCGTTACTAGCTCACCAGACTGAGTTCGCATGTAGATTTGGCTCAAGTCATTGGCATTATTAAAGCTGTTCTCATCACCACGAAGGTATACGTCATACTCTTCACCACGGTCAACGAAGGTGGTTTCACTACGGCCGCCAAGCATGATCTCTAACGTATCTGAAATGTCCGAAACGCTAACGCCTAGCTCGGCTGCACGTTGCTTATCTACGGTTACCAATAACTCTGGCGTTTTCTCAGAGTAATCGATGTCCGCACCTTCCATCATTGGAGAGTCTTCAGCCGCTTGCTTTAACAGTTCGCCCCATTTCTGAAGCTCAGAGTAATCAGAGCCACCCAGTACAAATTGAACAGGCTCACTTGAACCACCTTTGAAGCCCGGCATGAACGGGAATACACGTACATCAGGAATACCATTTAAAGATTTACGAACTTCGTTCAACGCTTCCTGAGCGGTTTCATCACGTTCGTCCCAATCTTCCAGGATCATGATAACGAAGCCCGTTTGGTCGCCAGCATTACCACCAAACGCTGGTGATTGAATACTAAATGACTTCAAGAAACCTTGACCAAGCAGCGGCATTAGGCGCTCTTCAACGATGTCCATATTGGCAGACATACGGTTGTAACTGGTTGCATCAGCACCACGAACAAACGCAAAGATAACACCACGGTCTTCTTGAGGCGTCAGTTGCGACGGCACTTGTTGCATCAAGCCATAGCTACCGCCCATACACGCGATAATGATGATTGGAGCTGCCCAACGCCAGTTTAAAGCACGGCGCAATACCGCTTTGTACCCGGCTTCTAGCTTGCCAAACACACGTTCTACAAATCGATTGAAGCGATTTGGTTTCACGTTCGCTTTCAGAATTTTACTACCCAGAACCGGTGTTAACGTCAATGCGACTAGCGACGAGAAGATCACCGACATCGCCAACAGTACCGAGAACTCCGTAAACAGGAGACCGACCATGCCATCCATGAACGAGATTGGCAGGAATACCATCACCAATACAAGCGTTGTTGCGATTACCGCGAATCCTACTTCACGCGTCCCTTTATAAGCCGCAAGCAGTGGCGATTCACCACGTTCAATGTGGTGGAAGATGTTCTCAACCACTACGATAGCGTCATCAACCACCAGACCTATAGACAGAATCAGTGCCATCAAGGTAATCAAGTTGATAGAGAAGCCGAAGTAGTACGCTGCAATAAACGACGAGATTAGCGATACAGGAACGGTCACTGCTGGAATCAGCGTTGCACGCGCTTGACCAATGAAGACGTAAAGCACGAGGATAACTAAACCACCCGTAATAAAGAGTGTGCTGTAAACCTCTGAGATCGAACGATCGATAAAGACAGTTGAATCATAGTCGACCGCCAAACGAGTACCATCTGGCAAGAACTTTTGAATTGCTTCGACCTCTTTATGGACCAAGTCAGCAACCTCAAGTGGGTTCGCATCTGACTGAGGCACAATCCCCATACTAACGTTAACAACGCCGTCACTCTTAAAGGTCGAGTTCTCGTTTTCTGCCCCAATGTACACATCCGCTACGTCTTTTAAGTAGATAGGTGTGTTATCAGAGGCACGCTTAACAACAAGGTACTCAAAATCTTCAGCTTGGGTATATGAACGAGCGGTACGAACCGACATCACAATCGCATCGTTACGAACTTCACCACCCGGGCTTTCAATGTTCTCACTGTTTAACGCAGAAGTGATGTCCGAAGTAGTAACGCCACGACCAGCCATCTGCGCAGGTTTGAGCTTCACGTACATTACTTTGTACAAACCGCCAGAAATATCCACCGAGCTCACACCTGAGATCAAACTAAAGCGGTCAATCAACACACGTTCGGTGTAATCGGTTAACTGCGTTCGGTCCATCTCCGTCGAGCTTAAGTTGATGTAGACCGAGGCTTCACCACTACCGTTGTTCTTATAAACAATTGGGTCGTCGGCTTCGTCTGGCAATGAACGCTGAGCACGCGCTACGGCATCACGAACATCACTGACACCAGTATTGAGGTCATAACCAAGCTCAAAAGTAATCGTGATACGCGACATACCGTTACGCGTTGTGGATTCGATCTCATCGATACCACTGATGCCGGATAACTGGTCTTCAAGGTTGGAGGTTATTTGACTTTCAATGATGGTGGCAGACGCACCCTCATAACGAGTACTGATCGATACCACCGGGCTTTCAATATCAGGCATCTCACGAACTGCAAGCTTATTGAAAGAGACAATACCAAACACAACCAAAAGCAGACTCAATACGACAGCCGCTACTGGTCTCTTTACAGAAACATCAGATAACAACATTAGTTAGCGCCTTCTTGTGCTGCTGTATTTTCATCAAGTTTAGCTGGGCGATTAACGGCAAGCTCTTGAACCAAGACTCCGTCACGCATGTTCACGATACCTTGCACCACGATCTTCTGGCCAATCTCGATGCCCTTGTCGATCACAACTTCGTTATCGATTCGTGCACCCAAGAACACTTCGGTACGAGTCGCTTTGTTATCTTCGCCAATAACATAGACGAAACGCTTAGTACCAGAATACTCAAGCGCTTGAACTGGGATAATCGGCGCTTCTACAGGAGGGAAATCCATATCAGCTGCCACTAGCATGCCCGGCTTTAGGTAATCATTATTGTTGTCAAAGTGGATTCGAACTCGAAGGTTCAAGGTTTCAGCATTAATACGAGAATCAATGCCTACCACTGTGCCAGTGAACTGAGTCTCGCCCCACGCACTGGTGCGAGCCGTCACTGTCATGCCTTTAGACAGCTTAGAAAGGTAACGCTCAGGAATTTGAAGATCTAACTGCATCACAGACAAATCATCTAAAGTCACAAGCTCAGTACCTGCTGTCACCATTTTTCCGCGACTAAAGTCGATAAAACCGACCGTGCCAGAGAAAGGTGCGCTGATGTGTAAGTCTTTAAGATTGGCATTGGCGGCAGCTAGGCGAGCATTGGCGATCTCTACATTAGTTTTCTGAGCGTCAATTTCAGTTTGCGTGATCGCGTTGCGTTTCACTAGTCGTTGGAATTCCGCTAGCTTACGTTGCTCGTCTTTTAGGTACGCTTGCGCTTCTGCAACTGCAGCTTTTGCTTTGTCGTCATCTAATTGAACCAACATCTGCCCTTTGGTGACATCTTGATTGGCTTTGATGTTGATAGAGTCAACTCTGCCCGCTACTTCAGAGGTAATGATCACAGATTGTTCTGCTTCTAACTTACCTACCAAAGAAAGAGATTGGCTAACTTGGTGAATATCAACTTGCTCAGTAACAACAGTGACAGTGCTAGGGCCCATGCGTTTAGCTAGTGCGGCTGGAGACGCCATAAGAATAGACAAGCTAAGCAGGGTTAAAACAGATTTATGCTTCATAATAATGGTCTGCAAGTAAGGTTTAATATCTATAAATGAAATTAACCGTATTCTATCAACTGATGAATGCTGTAACGTCAAGAAGTGTAAATCTAGATTAAATTCCATTTACGTTTCTTGGCGAATTGCACAAACCAAACACAATGTAGAAAGCGAGTTACCTCAAGGTGTTACCTATCACTACGTAAACCTTAGTACAGATGTTCACTTCCCGAGCAATATGCGTACTTTTCGCCATCTTTGCCCAAAAAGGCAGCATTCAACACAAAACCATAAGAAAAACTCTTTACAGGTTTAACGTGTTTGCTATGATGCGCTCCGCACTTGAGAGATGCGTTGGGAAAAACATCTCTTTAGCCTATCCATTATGAGTTAGGAAAAACACCCTGGAGGGGTTCCCGAGTGGCCAAAGGGAGCAGACTGTAAATCTGCCGGCTCCGCCTTCGATGGTTCGAATCCGTCTCCCTCCACCATATTCTTCTTACCTCTTTCGAGAGTTAAGAGAACAACCTAGTTGATGGGCTTATGGGAAAACATCAATTTAGGCTTACTTTGTGAAGAGTA